>NZ_JBQKUH010000013.1:0-79290 GCF_054968485.1 Leisingera sp. G5_S3_59_S7 | reverse complement strand
CGACCACTTTCTTGGTGCCCGCCTTTTCGAACTCCACTTCCAGCTTGTCGCCCTCGATGCCGGTGATGGCGCCATAGCCGAATTTCTGGTGGAAAACCCGTTCGCCCAGGGTGAAGCTGGAGGTGGCGGTGAGGTCGATCACCTGGTGCTTGCTTTCCTTGGGCTGCGACAGGCCGCGCTGGCCCGCCCGGGCCTGCATCCGTTTCCAGCCAGGGGAGTTGTAGCCGTCGGCCTGCGCCACCTTTTCGTCGATCGTTGAGCGCACCTGCTCTGCCCCCATGCCGCCGCCGGGCGCTGCCGCGCCGTAGCCGCCGCCGTAGAGGCCCGGCGGGGTCAGCACTTCGACATGCTCCTCCGGCAGCTCATCAATGAACCGCGAGGGCAGCTGCGATTGCCACTGGCCGAACACCCGGCGGTTGCCGGCAAAGGAAATGGTGCAGATCTGCTCGGCGCGGGTGATGCCGACATAGGCAAGGCGGCGTTCCTCCTCCAACCCTTTCAGGCCGCTTTCGTCCATTGAGCGCTGGGACGGGAACAGGCCGTCCTCCCAGCCCGGCAGGAACACGGCAGGAAACTCCAGGCCCTTGGCGGCGTGCAGGGTCATGATCGAGACCTTCTCGTCCGCGTCCTGCTTGTCGTTGTCCATCACCAGGCTGACGTGCTCCAGGAAACCCTGCAGGTTCTCGAAAGACTCCAGCGCCTTCACCAGTTCCTTGAGGTTTTCCAGGCGGCCCGGCGAATCCGGGTTCTTGTCGTTCTGCCACATGGTTGTGTAGCCCGACTCATCCAGGATGATCTCCGCCAGTTCCATATGGGTCGTGTCGGGGTCGCCAGCCAAGCGGCCCCAGCGGGCGATGCCCTCGACCAGCTGGCGCAGGGCGCCGCCGCCCTTGCCCTTGATCTGGCCGCTCTCGACCGCCAGCCGGGCGCCTTCGACCAGCGGCACGCCATTCTCGCGCGCAATGGTCTGAATCGTCTGCTGCGCCTTGTCGCCCAGGCCGCGCTTGGGGGTGTTGACGATGCGCTCGAACGCGAGGTCGTCGTCGGGGGACACAACAACGCGGAAATAGGCCATCGCGTCGCGGATCTCCAACCGCTCATAGAAGCGCGGGCCGCCGATCACCCGGTACGGCAGGCCGATGGTCAGGAAGCGGTCCTCAAACGCGCGCATCTGGTGGGAGGCGCGCACCAGGATGGCCATCTGGTCCAGCCCCAACGGTGCCTGGCCGCGGGTGCCGCGCTGCATCGATTCTATTTCTTCGCCGATCCAGCGCGCCTCTTCCTCGCCGTCCCAATGGCCGATCAGGCGCACCTTTTCGCCGTCGCCGGCATCGGTCCACAGCTCCTTGCCGAGGCGGCCCTGGTTGCCGCGGATCACGCCCGCGGCGGCGGCGAGGATATGGCCGGTGGAGCGGTAGTTCTGCTCCAGCCGGACCACCATGGCGCCGGGAAAATCCTTTTCGAACCGCAGGATGTTGCCCACCTCGGCGCCGCGCCAGCCATAGATCGACTGGTCGTCGTCGCCGACGCAGCAGACGTTCTTGTGCTTGCCCGCCAGCAGCCGCAGCCACAGGTATTGGGCGACGTTGGTATCCTGGTATTCGTCCACCATGATGTAGCGGAACCAGCGCTGGTACTGTTCCAGCACGTCGGGGTGGATCTGGAAAATCGTGACCATGTGCAAGAGCAGGTCGCCGAAATCCACCGCGTTCAGCTCGCGCAGGCGGGTCTGGTACTGGGCATAGAATTCGGTGCCGCGGTTGTTATAGGCGCTGGCGTCGCCTGCGGGCACCTTGTCCGGCGTCAGGGCCCGGTTCTTCCAGTCGTCGATGATACCGGCCAGCATCCGCGCTGGCCAGCGCTTGTCGTCGATGCCCGCAGCCTGGATCAGCTGCTTCAGCAGGCGGATCTGGTCGTCGGTGTCGAGAATGGTGAAGTTTGACTTGAGCCCCGCCAGTTCGGCATGGCGGCGCAGCAGCTTGACGCAGATTGAGTGAAAGGTGCCAAGCCAGGGCATCCCCTCGACCGCCTGGCCCAGCATGCCCGCCACCCGTTCCTTCATTTCGCGCGCGGCCTTGTTGGTAAAGGTTACCGACAGGATCTCATTTGGGCGCGCACGGCCGGTGCTGAGGAGGTGCACGATGCGGGTGGTCAGCGCCTTGGTCTTGCCGGTGCCGGCGCCGGCCAGCATCAGGACCGGTCCGTCCAAGCATTCCACCGCCTCCCGCTGGGCGGGGTTCAGCGTGTCCAGATACGGCATCGGCCGCGCCTGCATGGCGCGGGCCGACAGCGATGCGCCCTCGAAGGCGTCCATTTCGTCGAAACTGCTCATGGCCGCGATCCTAACCTGATTCAAGCCCGGCGGAAAGAGGACGTTCACACTCTGTTCACACGTTTACGGACCGCAGGCAGCCCGCCCGGGAAAGCGCGGATTTGAAACGTTTTCGCCCCATTTTTTCCGCCTTCTGCGCCGCCCCGGACGCCACCTTCACGAAACCGAAAGATCATTGCGCAACCCTTGGGCGAAATACATGGTTTAAATGGTTTAAAGTGATCGGGATGCCAATTCAGCCGTCCGGGCAGCTGCTGCCCCTCCTCAAGACTTATTCGCTGCTGCTGGTGCTGCTGGCGGCAGCCGCGCTGTCGGCCTGGGCGGTCTATGCCGTCCCCGCCCCTGCGGTCGACCGGATGCTGGAGGCTGACCTGCGCAAACAGGCAACGGACTGGCGGCGCCGGATCCTTTTGCATCTGGAGGACGGCGCCGGCAGCTTCTTTACCGGGCAGCTGGACCAGCATGACATCGAATACCTGTCGCTGCTGCCGGCAACCACCGATGCCTACCGGATCAAACTGTTCCAGGCGGACGGGCGCGTTATGTGGTCCACCCGCCCCGCCGACATCGGCACGGTGAACCGCAAACCCTATTTCCAGCAGAAGGTGGCCAAGGGCGCTGTCTATTACGCCCGCGGCACCAAGCCAGTGTCCCAGGTCGATGGTTTCGAAACCCGGGACACCGGCGCCATGGCGGTCAGCCGCGAAGTGGCGGAGATCTATACGCCGGTGCTGAAGGGCGGGCAGTTTGCCGGGGCGATCGAGTTCTATTCGGACATCACCGCGGTGCGCGACACCTTCCTCAGCCGGGTGCGCATTTCGCTGGCGCTGGTGTCTGCCGTGATGGTGGCCGCGATCGGCATCGTGTCCTTGGTTGTCATCAGGACCAACCGGCTGAGCCTGCGCCAGATGCAGCAGCGTGCCGCCAAGGATCAGGAAATCATGGCCAGCCAAATGCAGCTGGCGCGTGAGGTCAAGCTGCTGGGGGAGCTGAACGAATGGCTGCAGTCCTGCCGTTCGCTGGATGAGCTGTTCAAGATGGTGTCTGAGTTCATGAGCCATCTGCTGCCGGATGCCGAGGGCAGCATCTATGTGTTTTCCAACTCGCGCGATGTGCTGGCCGGCTGCGCCAGCTGGAACGGCGGCGGGCTCAAGGACCATATCCGGCCCGATGAATGCTGGGGGCTGCGCCGCGGCCGCACCTATGAATACGGCGCCTCCGAGGTGGAGTTCACCTGCGCCCATGCGGCACCGCATGACGGGCGGCCGTATTTCTGCTTTCCGATCCTTGCCCACGGCGAGACCGTCGGCCTGATGCACCTGCGGGCAATGCCGCCGCGGGCCGGCGATTTTGCCACCTGCAAGCCGCTGGCGCAGATGTGCGCCGAGCAGATCAGCATGGCCATCGCCAATGTGCGGATGCGCGACCAGCTGCACGACCAGTCGGTGCGCGACCCGCTGACCGGGCTGTTCAACCGCCGCCACATGACCGACAGCCTGCGCAAGCACCTGAACAGCGGCGAGTTGAACTGCACGCGCCTGAGTGTGATTGCGGTGGATGTCGACCATTTCAAGAAATTCAACGACAACCACGGCCATGACGCGGGCGACATGGTGCTGCGGGCGGTCAGCACGGTGCTGGAAAAGGCCTGCGACGGCAGCGAGGCCGCCTGCCGCCCCGGCGGCGAGGAGTTCACCCTGATCCTGCCTGGCGCCACCCCCGAAGAGGCGCTGGCCCGGGCCGAACTGCTGCGCCAGGCGGTGGAGGAGATCAGCGTGCGCTATGGCGAGAAGACCCTGCCGCAGATCACCATTTCCGCCGGTGTTGCGCATTACCCGGCCCACGGGCTGTTGCCGCAGGACCTGCTGCGGGCCGCGGATGAGGCGCTTTATGCCGCCAAGGCGAAGGGGCGGAACCAGGTCTGCGCGGCCGCGGCCGGCACCGAGGCCGAACAGGATGCCGCATGGCGCGCGGCAGAACAGGCGGCCTCCGCGTGCCCGCCCGCCGCCGGAGCGAACAAGGCGGGCTGACAGCGGCTGAATGCGGGCGGCTGCGGCAACTGCTTTGCGGGGCTGGACTTTTCTGCATCACGGCTTCCAAATGCGAGGATGGATCTGCATCAGCGTTACCCCGGCCTCGACGATTTGAAACACCGCGCCAAAAACCGGCTGCCGCGGTTTGTGTGGGATTACCTGGACAGCGGCACCGGCGCCGAGCAGGCCCGCGCCCGCAACCGCACGGCGCTGGACCGGATCCGCTTTCTGCCGTCCGTTCTGCACGGCCCGATGGAGCCGGAGCTGAGCACCAGTTTCCTGGGCACCTCCCAGGCCCTGCCCTTCGGCATCGCCCCGGTGGGTATGTCCGGGCTGATCTGGCCGGATGCCGAGGCCGCACTTGCGCGCAGCGCCGCCGCGGCGGGCATTCCGTTTTGCCTGTCCACCGTGGCCAGCCGGTCGCCGGAGGATCTGGCCCCGCATCTGGGGCAGGACGGCTGGTTCCAGCTGTACCCGCCCAAGGACGAGGGCATCCGCGCCGACCTGCTGGCGCGGGCCCGGGATGCGGGTTTCAGAACACTGGTTCTGACGGTGGATGTGCCCGCCGCCTCGCGCCGGGAACGGCAGACCCGCTCCGGCTTGACCCAGCCGCCCCGGCTGACCCCGCGGCTGCTGGCGCAGATTGCGGTGCGGCCCGCCTGGGCGCTGGGAATGGCGCGGCACGGGATGCCGCATATGCGGACGCTGGACAAATATATCTCCGGCGCGCAGGCAAACCTGCCGCCGACCGCCCACGTCGGCTATTTGCTGCGCACCTCGCCTGATTGGGACTATGTGCAATGGCTGCGGCGCAATTGGGACGGCCCTTTCATCGTCAAGGGGGTGATGCGCGCGCGCGATGCCAAGCGGCTGGAAGAGGCCGGCGCCGATGCGGTCTGGATCTCAAATCACGGCGGCCGCCAGTTTGATGGCTGCCCCGCGGCGATAGACGTGCTGCCGGAGATCCGGGAGGCGGTGCGGATACCGCTTATTTTCGACAGCGGCATCGAAGGCGGGCTGGACATTATCCGGGCGCTGGCCCTGGGCGCGGATTTCGTCATGCTGGGCCGCGCCTATCACTATGCGCTGGCAGCACTTGGCGAAAACGGCCCGGCGCATCTGACCGATATTCTGGCCAAGGACATGCAGGCCAACATGAGCCAGCTGGGCGCGCCGGACCTGGCGGCTTTGAAATCCCTGGAGCGGTGGCCGCCTGCGGCAGGATGAACCGTTGCGCGGCGCAGGTCAGGCGGTTTTCTCCAACCGCTCAAACGCGGCCAGGAAGTCGCGCACAACCTGCCGCACGGCGGTTTCGCTGCCGCGGTCGGGACTGTTGATCGGGATCAGGTTCTGCAGCGCAAACACGTGCTTTTGCACCGGCTTGGGCAGCACATGCGGCTCCGAGAAGGCCATCCGCCATTCCGGAAACGCCCGGGCGGGCGCCGCTTCGCTGACCAGCACCCGGATATTGCCGTGCCGCGGGTCTGAGCTGATGCGGTGAAACAGCGCAGCCAATGCCTCCGCCGGGCCTTCGATCACCTGCAGGAACCACCCCATGTGGCCGACCAGCATGCCGGTCACATCAGCGGCGGCGTTGGATTTCTGCGCTTTCTCCACGATCACGGCCAGCTCCTTGCTGGACATGCCGCGCACGGCCTGGCTGACGTATATGATACGGTGCATGATTACTCTCCTTGGCAGCAGCCGGCGCCGGAGCGCGGCTGGTTTTCTGAGGGCAAGCAATTGAACCCAAGTCTGTTTTCAGTCTAACCGGAAGGCACCGGGCTGCGCCTGTGCCGGAAGGTCAGGACCGGGCTCTTTGGTTGCGCCGCGCGGCGCTTTCCTGACCCGAAGTTGAGCGCGCTGGCCGAAAGCGCTCCGCTCCGGCTGCCGCATTGCAGCATGCCGCCGGACCCCTGCCGGCGCAAAGCCCGTTACAAAGCGCAAAAAACCGCCATCCGGGATGTAACAAAAATCCAAAAACAGGCCGCTTGAGAGCGCAATCATGCCGGAAATACCCAGAACTACGGTTGTGCGGATCGCTAATATCCGCCTAACACTGCACCAACTTGCACGGACCCCGAGGGTGAAATGACCGACTTCAAAAAGATCCTGATTGCCAACCGTGGCGAGATCGCGATCCGCGTGATGCGCGCCGCCAACGAGATGGGCAAACGCACCGTCGCCGTCTATGCCGAGGAGGACAAGCTCGGCCTGCACCGGTTCAAGGCGGACGAAGCCTACCGGATCGGCGAAGGCATGGGGCCGGTTGCGGCCTATCTGTCGATCGACGAAATCATCCGCGTCGCCAAGGAATGCGGCGCCGATGCGATCCACCCTGGTTACGGCCTGCTGTCCGAGAACCCGGAATTCGTGGACGCCTGCGCCCGCAACGGCATCACCTTCATCGGCCCCAAGGCAGAAACCATGCGCGCTCTGGGCGACAAGGCCTCGGCCCGCAAGGTGGCGATACAGGCCGGCGTGCCGGTGATTCCGGCGACCGAGGTGCTGGGCGACGACATGGACGCGATCCGCAAGGAAGCGGCTGAGATCGGCTATCCCTTGATGCTGAAAGCCTCCTGGGGCGGCGGCGGCCGCGGCATGCGTCCGATCCACGCCGAAAAGGAGCTGGAAGAGAAGGTGCTGGAAGGCCGCCGCGAGGCGGAAGCCGCGTTCGGCAACGGCGAGGGGTATCTGGAGAAGATGATCACCCGCGCCCGCCACGTCGAGGTGCAGATCCTGGGCGACAAGGACGGCAACATCTATCACCTTTACGAGCGGGACTGCTCGGTCCAGCGCCGCAACCAGAAAGTGGTCGAGCGCGCCCCGGCCCCGTACCTGAGCGAAGAACAGCGCGCCGAGCTGTGCGACCTGGGCCGCAAGATCTGCCAGCATGTGAACTATGAATGCGCGGGCACCGTCGAATTCCTGATGGATATGGAGTCCGGCAACTTCTACTTCATCGAAGTGAACCCGCGGGTGCAGGTGGAGCATACCGTGACCGAAGAGGTCACAGGCATCGACATCGTGCAGGCGCAGATCCTGATCGCTGAGGGCAAATCCATTGCCGAAGCGACCGGCAAGGCATCGCAGGACGATATCCGCCTGAACGGCCACGCGCTGCAGACCCGTGTGACCACCGAAGATCCGCTGAACAACTTCATCCCGGACTATGGCCGCATCACCGCCTACCGTTCGGCCACCGGTATGGGCATCCGCCTGGACGGCGGCACCGCGTATGCGGGCGGCGTGATCACCCGCTATTACGACTCGCTGCTGACCAAGGTGACCGCCTGGGCGCCGACGCCCGAGAAGGCGATTGCCCGCATGGACCGCGCCCTGCGCGAATTCCGGGTGCGCGGCGTGTCGACCAACATCGCGTTTGTCGAAAACCTGCTGAAGCACCCGACCTTCCTGTCGAACGAATACACCACTAAATTCATCGACGAGACACCGGAGCTGTTCCAGTTCAAGAAGCGCCGCGACCGCGGCACCAAGGTGCTGACCTATATCGCGGACATCACCGTGAACGGCCACCCGGAGACCGAAGGCCGTCCGGCGCCCGCCGCCGACCTGAAGGAGCCGCGCGCGCCCCGGGTTGAACCGGGCGAGCTGCCGCACGGCACCCGCAATCTGCTGGAGGAAAAAGGCGCGCAGGCAGTTGCCGACTGGTTGAAGGCGCAGCCGCAACTGCTGCTGACCGACACCACCATGCGCGACGGCCACCAGTCGCTGCTGGCGACCCGGATGCGCTCGATCGACATGATCAAGGTGGCGCCGGCCTATGCGCAGAACCTGAGCCAGCTGTTCTCGGTCGAATGCTGGGGCGGTGCGACCTTTGACGTGGCCTACCGCTTCCTGCAGGAATGCCCCTGGCAGCGCCTGCGCGACCTGCGCGAGGCGATGCCGAACGTGATGACCCAGATGCTGCTGCGCGCTTCCAACGGCGTCGGCTACACCAACTATCCGGACAATGTGGTGCAGGAGTTCGTGCGCCAGGCGGCGGAGACCGGGGTCGACGTGTTCCGCGTCTTCGACTCGCTGAACTGGGTCGAGAACATGCGCGTTGCGATGGACGCGGTGGTCGAAAGCGGCAAGGTCTGCGAAGGCACCATCTGCTATACCGGCGATATCCTGGACCCGAACCGCGCCAAGTACGACCTGAAGTATTACGTCGGCATGGCCAAGGAGCTGGAAGCCGCTGGTGCCCATATCCTGGGCCTGAAGGACATGGCGGGCCTGCTGAAGCCCGCGGCTGCCCGCCAGCTGGTCAAGGCGCTGAAGGAAGAGGTCGGCCTGCCGGTCCACTTCCACACCCACGACACCTCGGGCGTGGCCGGTGCCACCATCCTGGCGGCGGCGGATGCCGGCGTGGATGCGGTGGACGCAGCCATGGACGCCTTCTCCGGCGGCACCTCGCAGCCCTGCCTGGGCTCCATCGTCGAGGCGCTGCGCAACACAGATCGCGACACCGGCATCGACATCGCCAAGGTGCGCGAGATCTCCGGCTACTGGGAACAGGTTCGGGCGCAGTATGCCGCGTTTGAAAGCGGCCTCGCGGCGCCGGCCTCGGAAGTGTACCTGCACGAGATGCCGGGCGGCCAGTTCACCAACCTGAAGGCGCAGGCGCGCTCCTTGGGTCTGGAGGAGAAATGGGCCGATGTGGCGCAGACCTATGCCGATGTGAACCAGATGTTCGGTGACATCGTTAAGGTGACCCCGTCGTCCAAGGTGGTTGGCGACATGGCGCTGATGATGGTGAGCCAGGGCCTGACCCGCGATGAGGTCGAGAACCCGGAAACCGATGTGGCCTTCCCCGACTCGGTGGTCGACATGATGCGCGGCAACCTGGGCCAGCCTCCGGGCGGCTTCCCCGAGGGCATCGTCAGCAAGGTGCTGAAAGGCGAAGCGCCGAACACCGAGCGCCCGGGCAAGCATCTGGAGCCGGTTGACCTGGAAGCGGTCCGCGCAGACCTGTCCAAGCAGCTGGAAGGCTTCAAGGTCGATAACGAGGACCTGAACGGCTACCTGATGTATCCCAAGGTGTTCCTGGATTACATGGGCCGCCACCGCCAGTACGGCCCGGTCCGCACCCTGCCGACCCGCACTTTCTTTTACGGCATGGAGCCGGGCGAGGAGATCACCGCAGAAATCGACCCGGGCAAGACCCTGGAGATCCGTCTGCAGGCGATTTCCGAGACCGATGAGAAAGGCGAAGTGAAGGTCTTCTTTGAACTCAACGGCCAGCCGCGGGTGATCCGGGTGCCGAACCGTCTGGTCAAAGCCTCGACCGAACAGCGCGCCAAGGCGGAAGCGGGCAATGCGAACCACGTCGGCGCGCCGATGCCGGGGGTCGTGGCCTCTGTCGCGGTGCAGCCGGGCCAGCAGGTGCATGAAGGCGATATGCTGCTGACCATCGAAGCGATGAAGATGGAAACCGGCATCCACGCCGAGCGCGATGCGGTTGTGAAGGCCGTGCACGTGCAGGCCGGCGGCCAGATCGACGCCAAGGATCTGCTGGTCGAGCTGGAATAAGCCAGCGCCTGAAATTGAGTGAAGGGCGCCCTGCCGGCTGGCGGGGCGCCCTTTTGCTTTGCGCGGGGAGCAGGAGTTCGGCGCGAATTCCGGCCGGTTTTCCGGCGCAGACACTAGCTCCGCCTGTTGCAAATGGCCCCGAAACCCTCGCAGGATTTTCGGCCGGTTTACCGCGCCGGGAAAACGTCTTGCCCGCCGGTCAGGCGTTGAACGCCGCAGGCTGCGCCAGGCTCACCGTTTCGGACTGCACAGGTCTGGCGCCTTCGGCCTGCCCGGCCCAGCTGTCAGCTTGCGGGGCGCTGATGTGCTGAGCGTTTTGCACCAGCAGTCCCAAGGCAATCGCCGCGCCAAGGCAGGTGATCCGCAGGAAGTCCTTGCAAAGCATACCCTCAATCTCCCTTTGAAAAGCTGGTTGTTGAGGTGTGAAACGCATGGCCTTAGGAATTCCGTCGCGGCCCATTGAATTTTTTTCCGCAGGCACCGTTTTTCCTCTTGCAGCCCGCGGGCGGAGCCCCTATTTCACCGCTCACCGGATGGCAGCGCGGGCGTAGCTCAGGGGTAGAGCATTACCTTGCCAAGGTAAGGGTCGTGAGTTCGAATCTCATCGCCCGCTCCATCGGGAAACGGACAGGCCGCCCTTCGGGGCGGCCTTTCGCTTTTGAGGATTTCCGCATAGTCTGCCCGGGTGCAGAAAACCTTGTGCGGAATCACGATTCCGCTTAGGAACAGAGCAAGAACAGAAACGGGCGGGCAGAGCAGAATGCTGACATCGGTTGAACTATGCGCAGGTGCGGGCGGCCAGGCCCTCGGTCTCGAGGCGGCGGGCTTTGATCACACCGCGCTGGTTGAGATCGACAAGCATTGCTGCGCCACCCTGCGCCACAACCGCCCCGCATGGAACGTGCTGGAAGAAGACGTGCGCAAGTTCAAGGACGTTGCGGGCGATTACAAAGGTATCGACCTGCTGGCAGGCGGTCTGCCCTGCCCGCCGTTTTCCGTCGCTGGCAAGCAGCTGGGCGAGAAGGACGAGCGCAATCTGTTTGATGATGCGATCGAGATCGTCGACGCCACCCGCCCCCGCGCCGTGATGATCGAGAACGTGCGCGGCTTTCTGGATGCAGTTTTCCATGACTACCGCGAGAAGCTGAAGAAGCAGCTGTCAAAGCTGGGGTACGAGACCGACTGGCGCTTGTTGAACGCCTCCGACTTTGGCGTGCCGCAGCTGCGGCCGCGGGTGGCGATTGTGGCCTTGCGCAAGGAGTTTGCCGGCCAGTTCAACTGGCCCGAGCCGCTGCCGCACAACCCGCCGACCGTGGGCGCCACGCTGATCGACCTGATGAAGGAACGCGGCTGGCGCGGGGCGGACGACTGGGCGGCCAAGGCGGATGAGATTGCGCCGACCATCGTCGGCGGCTCCAAGAAACACGGCGGGCCGGATCTGGGCCCGACCCGCGCGCGACGCGCCTGGGCGGCCCTGGGGGTTGAGGGGCGCACCATCGCCAATGAGGCGCCGGACCCGTTCCACAACGACATGCCGCGCCTCACGGTGCGGATGGTTGCGCGCATTCAAGGCTTCCCGGACGCTTGGCATTTCACCGGCGCCAAGACCAACGCCTACCGCCAAGTCGGCAACGCCTTCCCGCCGCCGGTGGCTGAGGCGGTGGCGCGGGAGTTGAAGGCCGCAATTGCCAAACCGGCGCTGCATGCCGTGCGGGCGTAAGCCAATCGTTTTGGAAACAAAGCTGAAGGCAGCGCCCGGCCTGCCGGCCAGGCGGTGTTCAGCATGAAACAGAAGCTTCCCGACAGCCTTGTCCAGCCCGGGCATCCGGATTTCGGCCGCCTCTTTCCGCTGGCGGAAGAAATCACCACCCGTGCGGGCGGGGCTTTGGCACTGGAATACGATGTGCCGCAGATGCTGCGCCAATGCATCGACGATGTGATCATGACGCCCAAGACCGGGCGGCGCGCCTATGAAGAGCTGGAAAAGACCGAAAAGACTTATATCGGCACCCGGGTTGAGATTGAGCTGCGGGCGCTGCTGAAACTGCGCAAGGGGCGGCTGGACACCGAAATCCTGGGCCAGGATGTCGACATCAAGCACACCATGGGCGGCAACTGGATGATTCCGACCGAGGCGGTTGATTGCGCCTGCCTGCTGGTCGCCGCGGATGAAGTGCGGGCGCGCTGCTATCTGGGGCTGATCATCGCCCGGCCGGACTACCTGACAGCCGGACAGAACAAGGATGCCAAGCGCAGCATTTCAGCCGAGGGGTTCCGCCACATTCTGTGGCTGCTGAAGGATCAGCCCTACCCCGCAAATTTCTGGCGCACCGCGGATGAGGCGGCGGTGGAGCAGATCTTTGCGGGAGAGACCGGCAACGAGCGGATGGCGCGGCTGTTCCGGCTGATCCAGGGCTGCCCGGTCCCCCGCGACGTGGTGGAGGCGGTGGCGCAGCAGAAGGACTTCATGCGCCGCATCCGCGCCGACGGCGGCCATGGCACCCGCGATATTCTGGCGCGCGAGCAGATCGTGCTGCTGGAAGGCCAGAAGGATGCCCAGCTGATCAAAGCGCTGGGGCTGCCGCCCTGCCCGCCCAGCGCCTTCATTTCCTGCCGGATCGAAAGCGGCTATCATACGCGCATGGTGGAACAATCCAGGCACCATGTGGAATGGCCGACACCCTGACACCAGAGCGGCGCAGCGCCAATATGGCGAAGATCCGCGCCAAGCACACCAAGCCCGAAATGCTGGTGCGGCGGATGGTGCATGGCATGGGCTACCGCTACCGGCTGCACCGCAAGGACCTGCCGGGCAAGCCCGACCTGGTGTTCGGACCGCGCCGCAAGGTGATTTTTGTGCACGGCTGCTTCTGGCATCTGCATGACTGCCGCGACGGGCGCATTCCGTCCAGCCGCCGCGATTACTGGGAGCCCAAGCTGCGCCGCAATGCCGAACGCGACGCAGAGCAAGAGGCGGCCCTGCTGGCCGCGGGCTGGCAGGTGCTGACGGTCTGGGAATGCGAAACCAAGGACCTTGAAGCCCTGGAAACCCGCCTCGCGGGCTTCCTCAGAACCGGAGAATAGTGATTATCCACAATTACTTGCAGCGTTTTGAAAATTTCTTCTTGCAGCCCGTTTTGGAAAACCCTAAACACCGGCTCACCGAATGGCAGCGCGGGCGTAGCTCAGGGGTAGAGCATTACCTTGCCAAGGTAAGGGTCGTGAGTTCGAATCTCATCGCCCGCTCCATTCGAAAGCCGAAAAGGCCGTCCTTTGGGGCGGCCTTTCGCTTTTTGGCCCGGCGGCAGCGGCGGCATTTTCTTCATGGCCCTGTCATTTTCCGCTTGCAGCCGCCTGCCGGATTTCCTATTCACCGCCTCACCAGATGGCAGCGCGGGCGTAGCTCAGGGGTAGAGCATTACCTTGCCAAGGTAAGGGTCGTGAGTTCGAATCTCATCGCCCGCTCCATCCGGAACCGGACAGGCCGCCCTTCGGGGCGGCCTTTCGCTTTTTCAGCCTTGCCGGTGAAATTTGATCAAATTCCTTTTGACGCGCGTGCCAAAACACGCCAAAGCTTCCCTCAAATGTGCCCCAAGGGCGGTTCACCGGAGGAGTTTGGCCATGGCCCCTGTCATCTATCCCACCACCAATTTCACCGCGACCGAGCAACTGTGCCTGGACCGCGGCGACGGCATCTATGTCTATGACACGGACGGCAACAAATACATCGAAGGGCTGGCGGGCCTGTGGTGCACCTCGCTGGGTTACAGCAACACCGAGGTGATGGATGCGATCACAGAGCAGCTGCACAAACTGCCGTTCACCCACACCTTTGGCGGCAAGACCCACAAGCCGGTCATGGAGCTGGCTGAGAAGCTGAAGGCAATGGTGCCGGTGGAGGATGCCTATATCTTCTTCGGCAACTCCGGCTCGGATGCCAATGACACCCATTACAAGATGCTGCGCTATTACTTCAACGCCATCGGCAAGCCGGAGAAGCGCAAGATCATCACCCGCGAGCGCGGCTATCACGGGGTCACCGTCGCCGCCGGTTCGCTGACCTCCCTGCCCGCGAATCTGGCGCATTTCGACGCGCCGCTGGAGGCGTTGCATATCCTGCGCTCGGACGCGCCGCATTATTACACAGGCCGTCAGGGCAACGAGACCGAGGAGCAGTTTGTCGACCGGATCATCAGCAATCTGGAAGAACAGATCCTGGCCGAAGACCCTGACACCATCGCCGCGATGATCGTGGAGCCGATCACCGGCGCATCGGGCGTGATCGTGCCGCCGGAGGGATATTACGAGAAGCTGCAGGCGCTGCTGCGCAAGCATGGCATCCTGGTTTGGGCCGATGAGGTGATCTGCGGCTTCGGGCGCACCGGGGCCGATTTCGGCTGCACCACCATGGGCATCAAGCCGGATTTGATGACCTTCGCCAAGCAGCTCTCCTCGGCCTATTTCCCGATCTCGGCGTCGGTCATTCCGGGCTGGATGTATGAGGCGATGATTGCGCAGACCAACGAGGTTGGCGTGTTCGGACATGGTTATACCTACTCCGGCCACCCGGCGGCCTGCGCCGCGGCGCTGAAGACGCTGGAGATTTATGAGCGTGACAACTTGTTTGAGCATGCCGCCGAGGTGGGCGCCTATATGCAGGCGCAGCTGCGCGGGATCTTCACCGATCACCCGCTGGTCGGCGAGGTGCGCGGCAAGGGGCTGATTGCGGCGCTGGAGCTGGTGTCGAACAAGACCACCGGCGCAAGCTTTGACAAGGGGGCCGCAGGGGCTGCTGCGCAGAAGGCCTGCCAGGACAACGGGCTGATCCTGCGGGCGGTGGCCGGCAATGCGCTGGCGCTGTGCCCGCCGCTGATCATCACTAAGGCAGAGGTGGACGACATGCTGGCCCGGATGAAAGCCGCCGTCGATACCGCCTATGCAGAACTGCAGGACAAGGGGCTGATTGCCGCCTGATCCTTTACCCCGAAAACAAAAAACGCCCCGCACTGCGGGGCGTTTTACTGTTGGGCGCTTGCGCCCCGGGTCTCTTAGAAGACCTTGTAGGTCATGGTGGTGAGCGAGCGTTCAATCCCCTCGATCTGCAGCAGCTGGTCGTTGATGTATTTGCCCACATCTTCGCCACTGGGAATGTAGAGCTTCATCAAGAGGTCGAAGTTGCCGCTGGTGGAGTAGAGTTCCGAATGGATTTCCCGCAGCGCAATCTCCTCGGCCACCTTGTAGGTGGTGCCGGGCTTGCAGCGGATCTGGACAAAGACGCAGGTGGACATGGTCGGCCCTTTTGAATGGTCACGGATTTGCGCCCAAGCTCGCATGCGGCGCATCCGGGCGCAAGAGACCGGGAAAAGGCCGGGATTGCCGCAACAGATTGCCCCCCATGCACAATGCCGCACTTGAGCCGTGCCCCCTGCCCGCCCTATAAGCGCCCAGGCAGAATTAAAGTTCTGGCAGCATGACGAAGGATAAGCCGCTGATGCGTACCGCCAAAGTGACCCGCAAGACCGCGGAAACCGATATTTCGGTCGAGATCAACCTCGACGGCACCGGGGTTTATGACAACCAGACCGGCGTCGGCTTCTTTGATCACATGCTGGACCAGCTGGCGCGCCATTCGCTGATCGACATGACCATCCGCGCCAAGGGCGATTACCACATCGACGACCACCACACGGTGGAGGACACCGGCATTGCGCTGGGTCAGGCGCTGGTGCAGGCGCTGGGAGACAAGAAGGGCATCCGCCGTTACGGCGAGTGCCATCTGCCGATGGATGACGCCCAGGTGCGCTGCGCGCTGGATCTTTCGGCGCGCCCCTTCCTGATCTGGAATGTGGAGCTGCCCACCCAGAAGATCGGCGCATTCGACACCGAACTGGTGCGCGAGTTCTTCCAGGCGCTCAGCACCCATGGCGGCATTACCCTGCACATTGACCAGCTGCACGGGTTCAACAGCCACCATATTGCCGAAGCGGCGTTCAAAGCAGTGGCCCGCGCGCTGCGGCTGGCGGTGGAGACCGATCCGCGCAAGGCGGATGCGATTCCGTCCACCAAAGGTGCGCTCTGACATGCTGACCGCGATTATCGATTACGAATCCGGCAACCTGCACTCCGCTGAAAAGGCGTTCCAGCGCATGGCGCGGGAGATGGATGCGGGAGAGGTTGTGGTGACGTCTGACGCCGATGTTGTGGCACGCGCCGACCGGCTGGTGCTGCCGGGCGACGGCGCCTTTCCGGCCTGCGCGGCAGAACTGCGCGGCCACAAGGGCATTTATGATGCTATGGTCGAAGCGGTGGAGCAGAAGGGCCGGCCCTTCCTGGGAATCTGCGTCGGCATGCAGCTGATGGCGACCACCGGGCACGAGTATCAGGACACTCCGGGCCTGGGCTGGATCGGCGGCGATGTGGTGAAAATCACGCCCGCCGACCCGGCCCTGAAGGTGCCGCACATGGGGTGGAACGACCTGGTGATCGACCATGCGCACCCGGTGTTTGACGGGATTGAAAGCGGCGATCACGTGTATTTCGTGCATTCCTACCACTTCCGAGTGGCCAGCCCGGCGGAGCGGCTGGCGCATGTGGATTATGCCGGCGACGTGACCGCAGTGATCGGCCGGGACACGATGGTCGGCATGCAGTTCCACCCGGAGAAAAGCCAGGCCACCGGATTGCGGATGATCGGCAATTTCCTGACCTGGAAACCCTAAGGGGACGGCGCTGGCGCGCCGTGGCCTCCGGCGGGAGTACTTTGGGAAAGATGAAAGCTGCGGCGTTCAAGCAGCAGCGGTTCGCAAGGAGACCGGCGCGACGCCGTACGCCTTGCGGAAGGCGCGGGTGAAGCCTTCGGGGCTGGCGTAGGCGTAGCGGCGCGCCACAGCCTCCACCCGGTCGCCGCGCACGAGGTCCTGATGCGCCAGGATCAGGCGCCAGCGGCGCAGGTAGCCCATCGGGGTTTCGCCCACTTCCGCCGCGAACAGCTCCGCAAAGCGTGAGAGCGACAATCCCGCCTCCTGCGCCAGATCGGCGTTGGTCCAAAGGCGGCCGGGATGATCATGCATCGCCACGATGGCCCGGCTGAGGCGCGGATCCGCGAGACCGGCCAGCAGTCCCGGCTCAGTCGCGCCTTTCCGGATCTGGTTGCGCAGCAGGCGCACCATCAGAACCTCGCCCAGCCGGTTGATCACCGACTGCGCGCCGCAGTGCTGGCCCTCTGTTTCCTCCTGCATCAGCCGCACCAGGCCCTGCGCCTCGGGGTTTCCGGCGACGCCGTACTCCACCATCGGCGGCAAGGCGGCCAGAAACGGGTTGCTCTGCCCGGACCACTCCACCCGCGCGGACCACATGACCGTGCCAGGGTCCAGCCCCTCCAGCGCCGCTTTGGTGCAGTAGAGGATGCGCACCGGCGCGCCGGTGCCGTCAGCCACCGCGGCCAGATTGGCCTCCCCCGGCGCCGCGGCCTGTACTGCGAGCTGGAATCGGTCCATCAAGGTGGTGAGGCGGTCCATGACTTCCGGTGTTCCCATCAGGTTTTTCGGATTTATGAGACCTTAAACTGCGCGATACCTTTGAACAAGACCACCACTCACGCACCACCACTCACACCGTTCACAAGGACCCTGCCCATGCTGATTCCCCGCCAGAAAACCCCGGACCTGTCCCTGCCGACGCTGGACCACGGCCGGTTCGACCTGTCCTCTGAGACTGCCGAACGAGGCACAGTGATCTGCTTTTACCGCGGGCTGCACTGCCCGATCTGCGCGACCTACTTGAAGGAGTTCGAAAGGAAGGTTCCGGATTTTGCCGAGCGAGGCGTCAACTGCATCGCCATCAGCACCGACGGCGAGGAGCGCGCCCGCGCCATGGCGGACAAGATCGAGGCCAAGGAGCTGCGGTTCGGCTATGACCTGCCGCTGTCCGAGGCACGCGACTGGGGGCTCTATATCTCCACCTCGCGCGGCAAGACCTCGATCGGAATCGAGGAACCGGACCTGTTTGCGGAACCCGGCCTGTTCATGGTGACGCCGGAGCAGACGCTGTACTACGGCTCAGTCCAGACCATGCCGTTTGTGCGCCCGCATTTCGCGGAACTGGTGGCGGCGCTGGATTTCGCGATCCCCAACAACTACCCGGCGCGCGGCGAATACACCGGCGAGGTGTAAGCACCGCAACTGCCGCGGGGGCCGGTACAATTCACCTGTTTGAGCAATAGACAAGCGGTCCGCTTCGAGGCATACGGGGCGGACCTTTTGTCACTGCGGCCCCCTCCTTGCACATCCGTTTCGAGAAATACGACCACACCGAAGGCAAGCACCGCTATTGCCTGCTGAGCCTGACGCCGACGCTGTTCGGCGACTGGTGCGTTGAGCGTGTCTCGGGGCCGCTGAACGCGCCGGGCGGGGCGCAGAAGCGGACCTATTTCGCCGGTCACGCAGAGGCGCTGGCGATTTTTGAAGGGTTCCGGGACCGGCAGCTGAAGCGCGGCTATGCGCCGATCCCGGTGCAGCTGGGGCTGCTGTAAAGACAGCCCCTCAGCGGTTCACTTGATCCGGGTCCAGGTCTGCTTGGAGCAGATCAGCCCGCCCGCCACGCAGCCGCGCAAGGCAAGTCTGTTGCCCGTCACTGCCATCTTGCCGATGTAAATCTTGTCGTTGGACGGCCGCCAGACCTTGCCCTCGTATGAGCCATCGCCGTTCGGCACCATGTCGATCACCAGAGTCTTGCCGAGGTTCGGGGACTTGTATTCGCCCCCGCTGTTGAAGGTGCGGGCAATCTTGCCGCAGACCGCGGCGCCGCATTTCGCCATCTGGATATGGGCGTAGGAGCCGTCATCGGGTTCCGTTTTCCAGACACCGAGAACCGGATCCGCCGCAGCGGCCCCTGCCAAACCCAGAGCCAAGGCCATACCTGCCAATAGATGTTTCATTCCATTTCCTCCCTGTTTTTCAGGCAGCCTGTCCCTGATGCGGCGTTTGAGGCAAGGTTGACTTCGGGTCGCGTTGCAATCTGCCCTTACGTTGTGCAAAACACCGCCAGCTTGATTTCACGAAGGACCGCCCGGATGATCCTCTACCCCGCGATTGACCTCAAAGACGGCCAGGCCGTGCGCCTGCTGCATGGCGAGATGGACAAGACCACCGTGTTCAACGACAACCCCGCTGCGCAGGCGCTGGAGTTCGTCGAGGCGGGCTGCGAGTGGCTGCATCTGGTGGACCTCAACGGTGCCTTTGCCGGCGAGCCGGTGAACGCGGCCCCGGTTGAGGAGATCCTGAAGCAGACCAAGGTGCCCGCGCAGCTGGGCGGCGGCATCCGCGACATGGCCACCATCGAGCGCTGGATCGGCAAGGGTCTGGCGCGGGTCATCCTGGGCACCGTGGCGGTGGAGAACCCGGACCTGGTGCGCGAGGCGGCGCGGGAATTCCCCGGCAAGGTCGCGGTCGGCATCGACGCCCGCAATGGCAAGGTTGCCACCAAGGGCTGGGCCGAGGAGACCGACGTGATGGTCACCGACCTCGCCAAGTCGTTTGAGGACGCGGGCGTTGCCGCGATCATCTATACCGACATTCTGCGCGATGGCGCGATGAAGGGTCCGAATGTGGAGGCCACCGCTGATCTGGCCAATGCGGTCAGCATCCCTGTGATTGCCTCTGGCGGCGTGTCCTCTCTGGACGACCTCAGGGCGCTGAAATCCTGCGGCGCGCCGCTTAATGGCGCGATTTCTGGCCGGGCGCTCTATGATGGGGCCATAGACCTGAATGAGGCGCTGGCGGTTCTGAAGGCCTGACGTCGCGCCCGGCAATTGGAAACCTCATGCGCCTTGTCCGCAGACTCCTCGCGACACTGACTATAGGGCCCATCGTCCTGTGGCTGCTGTGCATTGCCGCGGTGATGCTGCTGGGGTTTGGCTTTGATTGCGAAATCCACGAAGGCTTTGCCAACCCCTGCGTGGTGCTGGGCCGCGACTTGGGAGAGGCGGCCTATACCCTGGGGGTCCTTGCCGCCTGGGGGCCGCTGATCTTTGGCCCGGTCTCCATGGGGGCCGGGCTGCTGTGGGGGCTGGCAATTGCGCTGTCACGCTATCTGGCAGCGCGGCGCTAAGCCTACTCGGCTGCTTTTGCGGTCAGCTTACCCAGGGCGCCCTGCATCTTGGCGATAAACGCCGCATCAGCCGGGATATCGAGGCCAGAGAGCATTTCACCTGGATCCTGATAAGTCAGCCAGACCTGGCCGTCCCCATCCTCATACGCCAGCACCTTGAGCGGCAGGTAGAGCCCCGCCCGCATGTCTGCCTGCATCGCCGGAGTGCCCAGCTTGGGGTTGCCGAAGATCAGCAACTGGGACGGATTCAGCTCCAGCGCCGCGTTTTGCGCGCCTGCGGCATGGTCCACACGCGCAAAGACGGTGGCGCCTGCGTTTTCAACCGCGGCCTGAAGCGCGTCGATGGTCTCACCAACGGATTTCTGGCTTTGCACGGTCACCAGTTCCGCGGCAGCCGGCAGTGCGGTGGCGAGGGCGATGGCTCCGGCGAGGAAAATGCTCTTTGTCATAACAGCTGCTCCAAATTCAGGGACATCTGATCATGATCGGGGCAACCGCTCCGGCCAGGCAATTCACAACTGCGAGACTGCTCGGTTCCGGCGGTTTCGCGCGGATCGCACCCGCGTCCCGGACCAAATCGCGCAGCCGCTGCCATATTTGTTGCGCTTGCCGCAGGCATTGCGTACCCACGGGGCCAAGCAGTTTGAAATGGACGGCATCATGCTGAAGACCCGTATCATTCCCTGTCTCGACGTCGCCGACGGGCGCGTGGTCAAGGGCGTCAACTTTGTCGGCCTGCGCGATGCGGGCGACCCGGTGGAATCGGCCAAGGCCTATGATGCGGCCGGCGCGGATGAGATCTGTTTCCTCGATATTCACGCGACCCATGAAAACCGCGGCACCATGTTCGATGTGGTGCAGCGCACCGCTGAGCAGTGCTTTGTGCCGCTGACGGTGGGCGGCGGGGTCCGGACCAAGGATGACGTGCGGGCGCTTCTGCTGGCAGGCGCCGACAAGGTCTCCTTCAACTCGGCCGCCGTGGCCAACCCGGACGTGATTGCCGAGGCCGCGGATCAGTTCGGCAGCCAGTGCATTGTCTGCGCCATCGACGCCAAAACGGTTGAGCCGGGCCGCTGGGAAATCTTCACCCACGGCGGGCGCAAGCCCACAGGCATTGACGCCGTGGAATTTGCCAAGCTGGTCACGGCCAAGGGCGCGGGGGAAATCCTGCTGACGTCTATGGACCGCGACGGCACCAAATCCGGTTTCAACCTGCCGCTGACCAAGGCGATTTCCGATGCCGTGGACGTGCCGGTGATCGCCTCGGGCGGTGTCGGCAATCTGGATCACCTGGTGGAGGGCGTGACCAAGGGTGGCGCAAGCGCGGTTCTGGCGGCCTCGATCTTTCACTTCGGCGAATACACCATCCAGGAAGCCAAGGAACACATGGCCGCCGCCGGCATCCCGATGCGGCTGAACTGAGGGGCATGCGATGAGCCTGCTGCACGATCTTGAAGCCACCATCCTGTCCCGCAAGGGCGCTGATCCGGACACCAGCTGGACCGCCAAGCTGCTGGCCAAAGGACCGGAAAAATGCGCCGAGAAATTCGGCGAGGAGGCCATTGAGGCCATCATTGAGGCGGTGAAGAATGACAAGGCCAAGCTCGCGTCCGAAGGGGCCGACGTGCTCTATCATTTCCTGGTGATGCTAGCCGCCCGCGACGTGGCGCTGGACGATGTGCTGCAGGTGCTGGCGGAACGCCAGGGCCTCAGCGGCATTGCCGAGAAGGCCGGGCGCCCCAAGGGCTGATCCTAAGCAGGGCTGCGCCTCTGGATGCGGGTCACGGGAGGCGCAGCGGCGCCGGGCCCAACCGTGACGGCCGTCCTGCAGGACGGCTGGAGCGGGCGGGAGCGCCCTGCCCTGCCGCAGGCGTCACAGTTTCGAGGAAATGATTCCGGTGGCAAAGCCGCCCATGCGCAGCTCGCCGAACAGGCGCTGGTATTCGATCTTGGGGCAACGGTTCTGGATCACGGTGACGCCGCGCGCCTCAGCCCTGGCGGCGGCCTCTGCGTGCGCGACTCCGATCTGCATCCAGATGGTCTGCAGCTTCGGAAACGCCTCCAGCGCCTCGTCCACAATCGGCGGCACCGCCTCGGAGCGGCGGAAGATGTCGACCATATCAACCGGCGCATCTATCTCAGACAGGCCTGCGCGCACCGTCTCGCCGAACAGCCGCTTGCCGGCATGGCCCGGGTTCACCGGGATCACCCGGTAGCCCTTCAGGCCCAAGTAGCGCGCCACGTAATAGCTGGGCCGCACCGGGTTCATCGAAACCCCGACCACAGCCACCACCTTGGTGCGCTGCAGGACCTTTTTCAGATGCTCGTCGCTGTAGTTTTCCATGCCGCGCACCCTAGCCTTGCGGTGCACCGGCGCAAAGCCGGATTCGCCGCCGTCCAAATAAAAAAGCGCCCGGATGAACCGGGCGCTAGGTATGGAACGAGGGACAGTGAAAAAGATCTGCGGTGGTTCCACTCCGCAGTCTGTATTGAATATGGGTCACAGTCAGAAAAATAAAAGCCCCCCTCGCGAAAACGTGAGGTGACGGGCTATTTGCGGAGAATCACCGGCCAGTGCAGCTGCGCCTGGGCAATCAACTCACCACGGCGGGCGGCCCAGGCTCCGTGGGCCTGTGGATTATTAAGCAAGTACAGCTCGCCGTCCACGATCGCCCAGAGCTGCGGGTCGCCGTCCAGCAGCCTGCCCTGGGACATTGCAAAGGCGCAATACCCGCCAAAGGCCGGCGCATAGGCGCGCGGGTTGGCTTCGAAACGGGCCTGGTTACGGGCCGAGGCAAAGCGCCACACGACCCCCTTCCACATCACCGCATTGCCGCGCCGCCCGGGCTCGGCGATGCCTTGTTCGAAAAACGCGACCGGATCATAGCCGCCAATAGCGACCCCTGCGCGAGAGGAGAACACAGCCGACTCCGCCCCATCCGCCCGGAGCGAACCGGGGAGCGATAGAAACATCGCCGCAACAGCCATAACCAGCAGGCGCAGAGCCACGTTTTTCTCCATTCACATACAGTCAGCAGCCCACCGACTCTGCCGCAGCGGCCTGCTGTTGCAAAGGGAGGATACGCAGATGTGATCACCCCGTGACGGGCCGGGCCCGCCTAGCGTGCAATCGAGGCGTAAAGCGCAATCGCCGCAGCATTGGACACGTTGAGAGAGCCGAATCCGCCTGCCGCATCAATCTTGACCAGCTGATCGACGGTCTCCTTGGTTTTCTGGCGCAGGCCCGGGCCCTCGGCCCCCAGCACCAGCGCGACCGGCAGGTGCTGCTTACCGTCCAGCGCGGTCTCGATGGTCGCTTCTGCCTCGCCGTCCAGGCCCAGCACGATAAAGCCCATGTTCTGCAGTTCGGAGATGGTGTCGGCCAGATTGCGCATCCGCAGGTAGGGCTGGCGTTCCAGCGCGCCGCTGGCGGTCTTGGCCAGCGCCCCCGTTTCGGGAGCCGAATGGTGGCGGGTGCCGATCACCGCGCTGGCGCCCAGCACCTCAGCCGAGCGCAGGATGGCGCCGACGTTATGGGGGTCAGTCACCCGGTCCAAGAGCAGCACCCGCGGGGCCTCGCGGCCAATGCAGTTTTCGGCCAGCCCGCCCCAGTTCAAGGGCTTCACCTCCAGCGCTGCGCCCTGGTGCACAGACTGCGGATCAATCGGCGGGTTGAACTTGCGCGGGTCGATCACCTCGGCCTCAATACCGGAGTCTTCAATGGCGTCTGCCAGCTTTGCCTGAGCGTTCATCGTCACCATCAGGCGCAGTTTTTCCCGCTTGGGATTGAGCAGCGCATCGCGCACCGCGTGCAGCCCGAACAGCCACACGGTTTCCGCTGAGGCGGCCTTTTTGGCCTGCTCTTTTTCGACGACCCATTTGGGTTTCTTGGACATTTTGCTCTCCGGCAGAAAGAATTTTCGAGGCGTGCGAAAAACTTGCGATTTTCCTGTTGACGCCCGTTTGGCCTGCTAGTAATCACGCCTCCACATCAGGTGCAACACGCAACTGACAGTGGGCGACAGGCCGCAAGGTGTGGCAGGGGACTGTAACTCCCTCGCGGAGACGCACGCCTGGTTCGATTCCAGGGTCGCCCACCATCTTCTCTTTTTTCAGATCAGACGATGGTGGTTCAGCAGCAGGCTGAACAGGCCGCACGCTGTGGCACGCTGCAAAAAGCCCGCGTGAACTGCGCGGGCTTTCCGTTTGATTAGAAAAGGCAATCCGCCGGTCAGGCAGTTTCGGCCACGGCCTGTTCTGCCCATTCGGCCAGCGCGTCCAGATCCGGGCCCGCCGCCACCGCCATACCATCTGCAAAGGCCTGGAACGGCTCCACGTTCATCTTGTTGACGCCGGAAATCACCGGGATGCCCAGCGCCAGGGCCTCGCCGATGATAGGGCGCATGCCGCGCCCATCGGCCTCGTGCTTGCCGAATTTGTTGACGATCAGCAGCTGCGGCGCCGGCTCCGATTGCAGCGATGCAGAGACCTGCCCCACCGCCTGTTCCAGCGCCTCAGGGTTCAGGCGGCAGCCGCGGGCGCCTGCGCCCAGCGATTGCGAGATGCGGATGGTTTCACCGTCCGGCAGCACCCGCACATCCATATCGCAGAGCTCCTTGTCATAGCATTCCACGTTGGTCTGCACGATGCCTGCCAGGCGAAGGCCCTTGGCCTGCAGCCGTTCGGCCAGTTCGCTCAGCAGGCGGTCGGTGGCGCCGCGCTCTTCGGTCATCACATAGGCCAGGTGCATCGGTCTAAATCTCCAGTGTCGTCAGATTTCATAGGTGGTCATGCGGCGTCCGGGGTCAACCCCTACCAGGGCAGCGGGGAGTAGCCGATGACCGGTGCGTGCAGGATCAGGAGCGCCAGGAAAACCGCTGCCGCGAGCCCGGCCTCAGCGGCCGCGGGCCGCAAGCGGGCGGGGTTCAGCCGCGCGGTGTTGCGGCTGAGGCGGTTCCATTCCCCTTGCCCCATCTGGCGCTGCTTGCGTCTGTCGATCAGCACCATGCCGATCCAGGCAAAGCCCGCGAACAGCCCGAACAGGATCACATGCGCCAGGTCGCCATTGGCCAACAGATGCGCCCCGGCCCAGAGCGCCATTGCCGCCAGCAGCGGATGGCGGCTGACGGCCAGAATGCCGGGGTCAGCCGGATCAAAGGCGCGCAGCCCCAACCCGCCAAAGCTGAACGGATTCTGCCGCATCATCCCCGCGACCGCCAGCAGGCAGGCCAGAGGCATCACCAGCAAAGGCACCCAGCGGAACCCCTCCCAATAGGGCAGCACACCTACGTAAGGCGCACGGGCGGCGGCCACGACCAGCCAGGCCAGGATCGCAAGCGACAACAGGCTGTAGGCAATGATGTAGCCGCGCAGCCCCATGCGGCTGACCAGCCAAGGCCGCACCGGCGGGCGCACGGGAATGGCGTGGCTGGCCAGGAACAGCATCAGCGCGGCGGTGAATTCAAGCCAGCCCATGGGGTTTCTCCGGATATATATCAGTCTTGCGTGCAGCTATAGGCGGGCGGGCAGTATAAAACGTTGCCCCAGATCAAAAAAGGGCGCCGCTGGGGCGCCCTTCTTTAAGGGTTTTCAGGATCGCTACAGACCCAGCGCCTTGCGCCGCTCCTCTGCAAAACCCTGCACCATGCGGTCGGCAATCAAGGCAAGGATCGCCATCGCCGCGCCGGCGGAGATGCCCAGCCCCACGTCCGCCTGCCCCAGCGCCAGGTAGATCGACTGGCCCAGGCCAGTGGTGCCGATCAGCGCCGCAATCACCAGCATCGCAAAGGCATAGAGAATGGTCTGGTTGAGCCCCAAGAGGATCGACGGCGCCGCATAAGGCGCGCGGATGTCCTTGAGCATCTGCCACGTGGTTGCGCCAGAGGCGGTGGCTGCTTCGATCATCTCATCCGGTGTCGAGACCAGCCCGTGCCGGGTGTAACGGATCATCGGGACGATGGCATAGGCGATGATCGCCAGGAAGGCGGAGAACTCGCCGATCTGGAACACCATCAGCACAGGGATCAGGAACACGAACAGCGGGATCGTCTGCAGCATGTCACAGACCGGCCGCACCACGCGCCAGACACCGGGTGACACCGCAGAGGCCAGGCCAACCGCTCCGCCCAGCACCGCGCAGGCAAAGACCGCAGCGCCGGAGAGGTAGAGCGACAAGAGCGCCCGTTCCCACAGGCCGGAGAGAAGGATGGTCCCCAAGAGCACCACAGTAAGGATTGCCAGCCCGCGCCCGCCTGCGACCCAGGCCAAGGCCCCTGCCCCGGCGAGCACAAAGGGCCAAGGCAACTGCGAGATGCCGGTTTCCAGCATTCCGGCGGCAATCAGCAGCATCACGCCCAGCGCAATTTGGCCGCGCAGGGCAAAAACCACCGCCGCCGCAGCGCCTGCTGCAAACAGCCCCAGGCTCATCACCGGGGTCCAGGCAAAGCCCCAGGTGAAGGGCAGCACAGCCTGATCCAATCCGATCCGCAGCGGCAGCAGCACGTAGAACAGCACGTTGTTTTTCAGCGCTGTCAGAACCTCCGCATTGGCGCTGGTGAAGGCCGACAGCCCCCGGTCGACGCTATCCGCGACCGGGTTGAACAGGGCATAGGTGCCGGGCTGCTGAAGCTGGCTCCAAAAGATTGCGCTTACTGCCGCGCCCAGTGCCAGAATGCCCCAGGCAACGCGCGGGTCGTGTCTGTTGCGCCGGTCCTGAGTCAGGGTGCCACTCATCCGGTCGATCAGGATCGCGAAGATCACGATTACCAGACCGGCCAGCAGGCTTTGCCCGAACTGCGCCTTGCGCATGGTCAAGAGGACCTCCCAGCCGATGTCGTCAAAGCCGCCGATCACGGCCGCAATGATCACCATCGACAAAGCCGCCATCAGGCATTGGTTGACACCCACCATGATCTGCTGCCCGGCCGAGGGGATCTCGCACTGGAACAACTGCTGCAGGCGGGTGCCGCCGGACATGACGGCGGCTTCCTTGATCTCAGGCTCCACCCGCTCCAACCCCAACAGCACGTTGCGCGCCATTGGCGGGGCGGCATAAATGGCCGAGGCGATGAGGCCGACCACCGGGCCAAAGCCGAACAGCACCAGCAGCGGCGTCAGGTAGGCAAAGGTCGGCACCGTCTGCATGATATCCAGCACCGCCTGCACCGGCTGGCGGATCCTGGGGTATTCATTGGCGAGGATACCGATGCCGCCGCCGATGATCAGCGCCAGCGGCACTGAGACGGCAACCAGCGCCAGGGTGTTCATGCTTTCGGGCCAATAGCCCGACGCCAGCACAAAGCCGAGGCCAACCACAGCCATCAGCGCCATGCGCACGCCGCCCAGCATCCAGGCCAGCGCCGTGGTGGCGCAAATGACCAGAGGCCAGGGCGTGTGGCTCAGCACATAATTGGCGGCCTCCATAGGGTAGAACATCAGCGCCGAGAAACTGCGCGCCGCAGGTTTGATCAGCGCCAGAAACCATTCCATGGCGGCCCCGACCCAATCGGTTGCGGGCAGCACCCAGGCGGCCGGGAATTTCACCAGCCACGGCAGGCTGCTTTCCAGCAGAAGGCATAGGGCGCCTACCGCCGCTGCGATCAGCGCCGCAATGGAGCCTTTCGAAAGACCCGCCATCACTCTTGCTCCACCTGCAGGGCCGCGGCCAGATCCGCAGGGTTCACCACGCCGACCAGCTTGCCGTCATCCGTGCGGACCGGCACAGGCTCGTACAGCTCCATGCAGCGCGCAAGGGCTGCATCCAGCGTCATGTCCTGGCGCAGGCCGGGATCGTCGGCGCCGTAAACATGGTGTTCGCCCGGCTGCATCACCGAGGACACATGCGCGTGCTGGCCCTTGGCCACGTCCTTGGAAAACTCGCGCACGTAGTCATCGACCGGGCGCAGCACGATGTCGGCGGGTGTGCCGATCTGCACGACCTTGCCGTCGCGCATGATGGCGATGCGGTCAGCCAGTTTCAGCGCCTCGTTGATGTCATGGGTGATGAAAACGATGGTGGTCTTCAGCTTGGCCTGGATCTCCAGGAACTCATCCTGCAGCTGCCGCCGGATCAGCGGGTCCAGCGCCGAGAACGGCTCATCCAGGAACCAGACCGAGCAATCCGCCACCAGCGAGCGGGCGATGCCGACGCGCTGGCGCTGGCCGCCGGAGAGTTCGCGCGGGTAGTTCTTTTCGCGCCCGCCGAGGCCGACCAGTTCGATGACTTCCTGCGCCTTGGCAAGGCGCTGCTTCTTCTTCACCCCCTGCACCCGCAGCGGGTAGGCGACGTTGTCGGCTACGGTCATATGCGGGAACAGGCCGAAGTGCTGGAACACCATGCCCAGCTTCTTGCGGCGCAGCTCGATCAGCCGCTTGGGGCTGGCCTCGACGATGTTCTCGCCATCGATACGGATTTCGCCGCCGGTGGCGTGCAGCAGGTGCGAGATGCAGCGGATCAGGGTCGACTTGCCGGAGCCCGACAGCCCCATGATCACGAACAGCTCCCCCTCCTTCACGTCAAAGGAGGCGTCCTGCACCGCCGGAATCAGCCCCTTGGAGCGCAGATCCTGAGCTGCCGCTTCGGGTGTTTCGTGCCGCGACAGCGCCTCCTTCAAGGCGCTGCCTGCATTGTTGCCAAACACTTGCCAGACATTCCGGCAGGTGATGGCAGGCGTTTCAGAGCCGCTCACTGGGCAAGGCTCAGTTGGTGGCGGCGTCGACAACCGGGCGCCACTTGTCCTCGTTGGCGGCCATCCATTCGGCAACCACCTCTTCGACCTTGCCGCCGTCCACATCGACCGCGCCCATCATCGGCTGCTGGTCTTCCACGGCCAGGGTGTAGTTCGACAGGATTTCATAGGCTGCGGGCCAGGTTTCCTCCATCCCGGACCAGGCGGCCTTGAAGATGCGGGAAGGCGAGAAGTCGCAGTCGTTCACCGCATCGGGGTTCGGGCCCCAAGCCGGATCGCTGAAACAGGCGTCCTCGCCCGGCGGCAGGTCGACGAACTTGACGTCATAGGCGGACATCGCCCAATGCGGCTGCCAGAAGGTGATCAGCAGCGGCGTCTTGCGCTCGGTCGCGGCGCGCAGCTCGACGATCAGCGCCGCCTCGGAGCCAGCAGGCACAGCCTTGAACGGCAGCCCCAGACCGGTCATGCGGTCCGCACCCGGCGTGCCCCAGTCAGCGGGGTAGTCCACCAGGCGGCCTTCGGGCAGGGTTTCGGCGGTGGCGAACTGCATCGCGCAGTCTTTCAGCGCTTCCCAGGCCGGCAGGCCGGGGCAGATCTCCGCCACATGCGCCGGATAGGCGATGCCTTCACGGGCGTTCAGCTCCAGGTCGCCCAGCTCCACCACGGTGCCTTCTTCGATCTTCTTGGCGTATTCGTCGGAAACGTTGGAGGACCAGATTTCCAGCGTCGCGTGGATGTCGCCATCGGCAATCGCCTGGAACTGGTTCATCATGCCCGCAGAGACATATTCGACGTCATAGCCTGCAGCCTTGAGCATCTCGCCCGCGATGTGGGTGGTCACGTGCTGGCCGGTCCATTCGTTCACCGCCAGCTTGATCGGCTTGCTGGTGTCGCCCAGTTCAGCGGCCGAGGCGATGCCCGCAGCCACAGTCATCGCGGCTGCGCCCAGTGCCAGCGCATATCCTTTGAAAGTCATCTCAATACTCCCTGTCATTATCCTTTTGCGCCGCCTGTTTCCGGCTGTGGCGCGTCTTTTGGAACCCGACGGTTCATGGCACCTGACTGGCATTTCAGCCGGCCGTGTTTCTGTCAGCGGCGCCCATGAGCCAAGTGTGGCCGGGGATAATGCAAGTATTGGAACATATTACGACACTTTGTCGAGCAATTGCGTCGCAAACGGCAAAATATTTTGATTGACGGTTCAAGTTTTTGTGCAAACACACAAGTTCCGGAATCACTTTCCCCGCCCTCGCCGGGCTTACGCGGCGGCGCATCCAGGCACAAGCCGCAAGGCTGAATGCGAAAACAGCGCCCCGCATCGCAGAGGCGCTGTTCCGAAGATTTAATCACCAAATTGCCTGGCTGCCCCCGCGATCAGGAACGGCCCTTGCCGGTGGCCTCCTCGACCGTTGGCATCCACTTGGCGCGGTTCACCGCCAGCCAGCCGCGGGCCGCGCCCTGGACGGTCTCGCCCCGCACATCCACCAGCCCGATCAGCGGCTGCTGGTCCCAGATGCTCAGCTCGTAGTTCTTGAGGATTTCATGGGCTGCGGGCCAGCGGCCCTTGAAGCCGGACCAGCTGGCCTTGACCACGCCGCCGCGGGCAAAGTCGCAATCGCCGGTGGCCTTTGGGTTCGGCCCCCAAGACGGGTCGCTGTAGCAGGCCGGCTCCGGCTTGGGCAACCGCACGAATTGCAGCGCATAAGATGACATCGCCCAGTGCGGTGCCCAGAAGGTGGCGATCACCGGGCGCTTGTCCTTGTAGGCCTGCTGGAACTCCTCGATCATCGCCGCCTCGGACTCGGCCGCGACCACGTCAAACGGCAGATCCAGCGCCCGGATCCGGTCCGCCCCGGGCGAGCCCCAGGATTCCGGATAGGCCAGGTAGCGCCCGCGCTTGCCGTTGCCGTCTTCGGAGAAGATGCTGGCACACTCACGCAACGCTTCCCAGTTGGGCAGCCCCGGGCACATCTGCGCCACATAGGGCGGGTAAACCACGCCGTTGCGTGCATCCAGCCCCAGGTCGCCCAGTTCTTCTACCCGGCCAGCCTCCCGCGCTGCGATGTATTCGTCGGGATTGCTGGTAGTCCAGATCTCCACCATGGCATGCAGCTCGCCAGTGGCAATCTGCTCGTACAAGGCGCCCTGATCCGCCTCGACATATTCGACCGTATAGCCTGCCTCCTCCAGCATCCCGCCCGCGATATAGGTCGACAGGCGCTGGCCGGTCCAATTGTTCAGCGACAGGCGGATGGGCGTTTCCACATCCCCCATATCGGCCGCTTCAACGGCCCCCGAAACTGCCAGCGCCGCCAGCGCTGCCGTAAACGCTTTGACTTTCATTGGCGTCACTCCCGTACTGCCAGTCTTCCCACGTGCCGCGCGCAGGCGCAGCTCAGGGTCCGGCATAACAGGGGGACATTGACAAAGATTAACGCTGCGGCGGGGCGGCTTCGCGAAAGAATAGAAAAAAGCCTAAAACTTGCTTCAAGCGCGCATCGCGCCGCGGGAACAGCGCCAACCGGTCAGGCGGTGCGCCGGGCCACCAGCAGCACCGGATCATAGGTCAGCGGCAGCTTTCCATCGCAGCCGAACCGCGCCCGGTAAGCGTCCTCAAAGTCGCGCAGATGCCGGCGGGACCAGCTTTGCTGGGCATGGCCGTTGACGCCGGTCTGGCGCAAATGCCGCAGCAGCGCCAGCGCGCTGTCGAATTCCAGCACCACCGGCGCCTGTTTGACCGCCAGCAGATCCAGGCATTGCGGCAGCACCGGCCGCCACTCCGCGGCATCCAGGTAGCTGGGCGCGGCGGCCGCGGAGCCCAACGCCGCCAGCTCGCGAAACTGCCCGCGCCCGAAGCCCGAAAGCGCCAGCCATCCGCCGGGCTTCAGCCGTGCCGCCAGCCGCGCCGTCAGCGCCGGCAGGTCCGGAATCCATTGCACGGTGGAGGCCGAGGCGATCAGATCCAGCCCGTGCGGCAGCGGCAGGCTTTCGACCGGCCCGGCTTTGAACCGGGCCTGAACCGGCGCAGCGCCCCCGAAATCCTGCAAGGCGGACGCCGCTTCCGGCACCAGATCGTTCAGCAGCAGGCTGCCAATTTCGAACCGCTGCACCAGCTGCCGGGTCAGGTGGCCGGTGCCGCAGCCGAATTCCAAAGCAGTCTCGAATTGCCCGGGCGCGCCCTGGGCCTGCAGCAAGTCTGCCAGCCGTGCGGCAATATCCGCCTGCACCGAGGCGGTGCGGTGATAGCTTTGCAGCCCGCGGCGGAAGCTTTGCCGGACCCGCGACTGGTCCAGCTGAGGAGGCGTCATGTCTTTCATTGCAACAGCGCCTCCCACGCCGCGAACTGGCCGAATGGCGCGTGCGGCGCGTCGATCAGGCTGACTGCCTGCCCCGCCCAGGCCCGTTCCAGGTTGGCGGGCGGAAAAATCTTGTCGCCGGTGCTGATCCAGACCCGGTCGAACCGCGTTTGCGGAGCGTCGCCGCGCCGCTCCACTGCCAGCAGCTCAGCCCGGAGCGCGTCCGCATCCAGCGGCTCAGGGGGCTGAGGCTGCCCGAAGACGCGCGTCAGGAAGCTCTGAAAGCTTTCCAGGCTCAGCGTCTCAGCCGTTTTGCGGAAGACCGCGGGCGGAATGCCCGCGCTGCGGTTCACCGGTTTCAGGCTGCCGTTCACCGCCACCTTGCGCTGGAACGGATCCGGCCGCCCCTGCTGCCAGTGTGCATAGGCCGCCACGCCGAACGACCACGCCAGCAGGCTGATCCGTTCATAGCCCGACAGGTCCGGCAGCTCCGCGTTCAGATCGCTGTAACCGCTGGCAAACAGGATGTCCTGCGGGCCATCCAGATGCCAGAACACCTCTGGCCCCACAGCCCAGCCGCCAAAGACCACGATGGCCTCGGCTGCGCTGTTGTGTTTGAGCCAGCGGAATTCCATGCCTACAGCTCCCGCGCCAGCCGCAGCATGCCCGCGGTGATTTCGCTGAGCTGATCCGGCGCCGTGATGAAGGGCGGCATGGTGTAGATGTTAGTCCCGAAGGGGCGCAGGAAGACGCCCATCTCATGCGCGCGGGCGTGCGCCTCGTCTGCGGAAACCCGGTGCTTCATCTCAATCACACCGATGGCGCCCAGCACCCGCACGTCCGCCACATTGGGCAGGCCGCGCGCAGGCGCCAGCTCCGCCTCCATCTGCTCGCCGATAGCCGCCACCGTGCCGCGCCAGTCCTGGCCGGTCAGCAGGTCCAGCGAGGCCTTCGCGGCCGCACAGGCCAGCGGGTTGCCCATGTAAGTCGGCCCGTGCATGAACAAACCGGGATTGCCGCCGCCGATGCCTTCGGCCACGCGGTCATTGGTCATGGTGCAGGCGAAAGAGATATGGCCGCCGGTCAGGCCCTTGCCGAGGCAGATGATATCCGGCTCGACGGTGCAGAAATTTGTGGCGAACAGCTCGCCCGTGCGGGCGAAACCGGTGGCGATCTCGTCGAAGATCAAGAGGATGCCCAGCTCATCGCACATTGCACGCGCCTGATTCAGATACTCCGGGTGGTAGAAATACATGCCGCCGGTGCCCTGCACCACGGGCTCCAGAATGAAGGCTGCGATCTTCTGCGCGTTGGCTTCCAGCACGGCACGCAGTTCTCCCAGACCGTTTTGCGCCGGGTCGTCATTCCAGTCCTCATTAATGCGGTTCGGCGGGCGGGAGACGAAATGCTGCACGCTCAGCGCGCCCTGAAACAGATGGTGCATGCCGGTGTCCGGGTCGCAAACGCTCATCGCCTTCCAGGTATCGCCGTGATAGCCGGAGCGGATGGTGGCAAACTCCTTGCGATCCGGCTGGCCGATCGCGTGCTGGTACTGCACCGCCATCTTCATCGCCACCTCGACCGAGACCGAGCCTGAATCACAATAGAAAATGCGCGTGAGGCTTTCGGGGGTGATCTCCAGCAGCTTGCGGCCCAGGTCAATCGCCGGGTCATGGGTCAGCCCGCCGAACATCACATGCGGCAGGGTGTCGAGCTGGTCGTGAATGGCCTTGGTGATCGCCGGATTCTTGTGGCCGTGCATCATGCACCACCAGGACGACATGGCGTCGATCAGCCGGGTACCGTCGTCCAGAGTGATGTAAACACCCTCGCTCTCCTTCACGACGAACGTCGGACCGGGCTTGGCGACATTGGTGTAGGGATGCCAGAGGTGCTGCTGGTCAAACTCCAGCTGGGTGAGGTCTGCGGCACTCATGACAGCACCTCCTTGATCAGGTCCACCCGGATGCTGGCCTGAAAGGCCACGGCCAGCGCGTCAGAGGTCAGCTCGCCAAGCACCGGCAGCCGCCCCAGGTGCGCCACTTGGCCGAATTGGCAGATGGTTTCCTCCACCGCCGGCTCCGCGTCGCCGATGAAGGCCACGCCCGCAACCGGGCAGCCCGCATCGCGCAGGGCTTTCAGCGACAGCAGCGTGTGGTTGATCGTGCCCAGCTGGGTCCGCGCGCAGAGGATCACCGGCGCGCCCCAGCGGGCGAACAGATCGAGATACAGCACCTTGCGGTTCAGCGGCACCATCAGCCCGCCTGCGCCTTCGGCCACCAGCACGCCATCGGCCTCAGGCAAAGACAGCGAATCCGGGTCGATCTCCACGCCCTCGGCCTCTGCCGACAGATGCGGCGAGGCTGGCAGTTGCAGAAGATACCCTTCAGGCAGCGCCGGGCGGCCCGACAGGCGGGAGACGATCTGGCTGTCGGTCTCCTCTTCCAGTCCGGATTGCACCGGCTTCCAGTAGGTTGCGCCCAGGGCCTGCACCAGGCCGGCCGAGAAGACGGTCTTGCCAATGCCTGTATCGGTCCCGGTGACGATCAGCGCGCTCATGCCCCATTCTCCATTTCCCGGGCGAGGTCTTCGAACATCGCGGTGATGACCCCTGCCCCCGTGTTCAGCGTGATCGACAGCCGCAGCCGCGAGGTGCCGCGTGGCACGGTCGGCGGGCGGATGCCGCGAATGTCATAGCCGCGGGCCTGCATAGCGGAGGCCAGCGCCATGGAGCGCTTGTCGTCACCGATCACCACCGGCAGGATCTGGCTTTGGAAACCCTCCAGCCCGCACAGGCGTTTGGCTTCACCTTGGGCATGGGTGATCCCCTGCCACGCTTGCTCGCGGCGGCTTGGGTTCTGCTGCAGCTCCTGCAAGGCCGCCCGCACCAGTGCCGCGTTCAAGGGTGACGGGGCGGTGGCAAAGATAAACCCGCGCGCCTTGTTGATCAGCGTCTCAATCAGCACCCGCTGACCGCAGATCAAAGCGCCGGAGGCCCCCAGCGCCTTGCCGCAGGTGTGCAGGCTCAGGACGTTTGGCCGGTGCGCGATCTCATACGCCAGCCCGCGGCCCAAATCGCCGAACACGCCCGTTGAATGCGCCTCATCCACCACCAGCACTGCGCCGTCCGCATCGGCCAGTGCCATCAGCGCGTCCAGCGGCGCGAGGTCGCCGTCCATGGAATAAACCGCCTCAACCGCGATCCAGACCTGACCGGTGCCGCCCGCCGCGCGCCACTCTTTCAGCACCCGCGCCGCGTCTTCCACATCGCCATGCGCAAAGCTGCGGGTCTCCGCCCGGCCCAGCCGCATTCCGTCGTGAGTGCTCGCATGGATCAGCGCGTCATAGAGCACCAGATCGCCCAGTTGCGGCAGGGTAGAGAAGATCGCCTGATTGGCATTAAAGCCGCCGCCCATGAACAGCGCGGCCTCGGTGCCGAAGAACTCCGCTGCCTCAGCCTCCAGAAGCTGGTGTTCCGCGTCATTGCCGCGCAGCAGGCGCGCGCCGCCTGCCCCCACCGGCACACCGCGCGCCAGCGCATCGGCTGCGGCGGCGCGCATCACATCGCTGCACGCCAGCCCAAGGTAGTCATTGGAGGCGAAGTCATGCCCTTCCCGCGGCATCAGCTGCCGGTAGCGTCCGCGCGTGCGCAGCGCTTCCAGCGATTTCTCATGCCTGGGGAAGGCGCCCGCCATCAGCGGCTGCCGTCGCAGCCCGCGGCCATGGCGGTGATGCCCAGACGGTCGAACAGCTGCTGGTCCTTGTCCTCTTCGGGGTTGTCGGCAGTCAGCAGCGTGTCGCCGACAAAGATCGAGTTGGCCCCGGCAAAGAAGCACATCGCCTGCATCTCGTCCGACATATCGGTGCGGCCTGCGGACAGGCGCACGTGCGATTTCGGCATCAGAATGCGGGCCAGAGCAACCGAGCGGACGAATTCGATCGGGTCCAGCTTCTCGACATTGGCCAGCGGCGTATCGGCGATCGGGATCAGCATGTTGACCGGCACCGAATCCGGGTGCACCTCCAGCGTCGCCAGCGCCAGCATCATATCGATACGGTCCAGCTGCTGCTCGCCCATGCCGACGATGCCGCCGGAGCACACCTTGATGCCCGCCTCGCGCACTCGGTTCAGGGTGTCGATCCGGTCGGCGAAGGTGCGGGTGGTGATGATCTCGGAGTAGTAGCGCTCCGAGGTGTCGATGTTGTGGTTGTAATAATCGAGACCGGCGTCGCGCAGGCGGAACACCTGTTCCTCGTCCAGCATGCCCAGGGTCATGCAGGTTTCCATACCCAGGTCCTTGACGCCCTGCACCATCGCCTCCAGAGCCGCCATGTCGCGGTCCTTGGGAGAGCGCCAGGCGGCGCCCATGCAGTAACGGGTGGCGCCGCCTTCCTTAGCTTTCTTGGCCTCGGCGATCACACGCTGAACCTCGATCAGCTTGGAGGCCGAGAGCTGCGCGCCGTTGCGCGCCGACTGCGAGCAATAGGCGCAATCCTCGGCGCAGCCGCCGGTCTTGATGCTGAGCAGCTTGGATTTCTGCACCTGATTGGGGTCGAAATACTGCCGGTGCACGGTGTGCGCCTGAAACAGCAAGTCCATGAATGGCTTATTGTAAATCGCTTCCGCTTCCTCGCGGGTCCAGTCGGTGCGGATGGGTGCAGCGTCCAGCATGCTGTCTCCTGTTCTCTATACCTGTTGGCCATGCGCGGATGGCGTTGCTGGTTTTTATAGATAATTTTGCAGCCGCCGATCAAGCATCAAAGCTGCGCTGCAGCGATTTGCCTCAAAAACCCGCCCATAAGTCCAGTATCACGCTGATACTAATACCAAAAAATAATCTACAAAGATTCCGGTTGACGCGAACCCCGCCCCTCCCCTAGCCCTATAGGCACGCAGGGGAGTCCCGCCCAAGGGACTGAGAGGCGTCATGGTGCGGGGTATCCCGGACCGGCGGCGCGACCCTTTGAACCTGACCCAGTTGATACTGGCGTAGGAAGCAAGAAGCATCGCACGGCGCCCCGGCGGCAAGCGCTGTTTCGGACAGGCAGCATGCGTGCACCGGCCGTACACCGGCTGTACACCCCCCTGCCCGTTTTCCTCCGTCCCGGCTCAATTGGTGTTTTTGAACCGAAGCCCCGGAGGAACACCAGATGAACGTCCCCAATCCCAAGATCACCACGGGCGCCCTGCCCGCATCGCGCAAGATCTATGTCAGCGGCGAGGTCCACCAGGACATCCGCGTGCCAATGCGTGAGATCTCCACCCACCCTACCGCGGGCGAGGCGCCGTTGCCGGTCTATGACAGCTCCGGCCCCTACACCGACCCGGACGTGCTGACCGACATCCGCCAGGGCCTGCCGCAGCTGCGCCGCCAGTGGATTGAGGCGCGCGGCGACGTCGAGAGCTACCAGGGCCGCGATGTGAAGCCGGAGGACAATGGATTTGTCGAGGGCGACCGGCTGACGCCTGAGTTCCCGGTGAGACCCGCCCCCCTGCGCGGCAAGGACGGCAAGGCGCCGACCCAGCTGGCCTATGCCCGTGCGGGCATCATCACACCGGAGATGGAATTTGTGGCGATCCGCGAAAACCAGCTGCGCGAGCTGTCGCCGTGCTACGCGAACCGTGACGGCAATGACTTCGGCGCCAACATCCCCGACTACGTGACGCCGGAATTCGTGCGCCAGGAAATCGCCGCGGGCCGCGCCATCATCCCGGCCAACATCAACCACCCGGAAATCGAGCCGATGATCATCGGCCGCAATTTTAAGGTGAAGATCAACGCCAACATGGGCACCTCTGCCGTCACCTCCTCGATGGAGGAAGAGGTCGACAAGCTGGTCTGGGCGATCCGCTGGGGGGCTGATACGGTGATGGACCTGTCGACAGGCCGCAACATCCACAACACCCGCGAATGGATCGTGCGCAACTCTCCGGTTCCGATCGGCACCGTGCCGATCTACCAGGCGCTGGAAAAGGTGAACGGCATCGCCGAGGACCTGACGTGGGAGGTGTTCCGCGACACGCTGATCGAGCAGGCGGAACAGGGCGTCGACTATTTTACCATCCATGCCGGTGTGCGGCTGCACATGGTGCCGATGACGGTGAACCGGGTGACGGGGATCGTCTCGCGCGGCGGCTCGATCATGGCGAAGTGGTGCCTGCATCACCACAAGGAGAGCTTCCTCTATGAGCATTTCGAGGACATCTGCGACATCTGCCGCCAGTATGACGTCTCCTTCTCGCTGGGCGATGGCTTGCGCCCCGGCTCCATCGCAGACGCCAATGACGAGGCGCAATTTGCCGAGCTCGAAACCCTGGGCGAGTTGACCAAGATCGCCTGGGCCAAGGATTGCCAGGTGATGATCGAGGGTCCGGGCCATGTCGCCATGCACAAGATCAAGGAGAACATGGACAAGCAGCTGGAGTGCTGCCACGAGGCGCCGTTCTACACGCTGGGGCCGCTGACCACTGATATCGCGCCGGGTTATGACCATATCACCTCCGGCATCGGGGCGGCGATGATCGGCTGGTTCGGCTGTGCAATGCTGTGCTACGTGACACCGAAGGAGCATCTTGGCCTGCCCGACCGCGACGATGTGAAGACGGGGGTGATCACCTACAAGATCGCTGCCCATGCTGCCGACCTCGCCAAGGGGCTGCCGGGCGCCCAGCGCCGCGACGATGCGCTGAGCCGCGCGCGGTTCGAGTTCCGCTGGGAGGATCAGTTCAACCTGTCGCTGGACCCGGACACCGCGCGCGAGTTCCACGACCAGACCCTGCCGAAACAGGCCCATAAGGTCGCGCATTTCTGCTCCATGTGCGGGCCGAAGTTCTGCTCCATGCGGATCAGCCACGACATCCGCGCCGAGGCGCAGAAAGAGGGCATGGAGGCGATGGCCGCCAAGTTCCGCGAGGGCGGTGAGCTCTATGTCCCTGCTGCCGAAGCTGTGGAACCGGCGGAATGATCACCATCGCAGGCGCGGGCCTCGCCGGTCTCGCCTGCGCCTATGAACTGGCGCAGCGCGGGGCGGCGGTCACCGTTTATGAGCGGGGCGAGGCGCCCGGGGCCGGCAGCGTCGCGCGCTTTGCAGGCGGCATGCTGGCGCCCTGGTGCGAACGCGAAAGCGCCGAGGAGGAGGTGATCACCCTCGGCAGCCGCGCCTTCGATTGGTGGGCCAAGGTCACAACGGTCCACAGGCGCGGCACGCTGGTGGTGGCGCCTGCCCGCGACCGGGCGGAGCTGACCCGTTTCGCCCGCCGCACGTCAGGCCACCGGGGTGTGGACGGGGCGGAGATTGCCAAGCTGGAACCGGCGTTGACGGGGCGGTTTGCGCAAGGGCTGTTCTTTGAGCAGGAGGCGCATCTGGACCCGCGGCGCGCGCTGCGCGATCTGAGCGCCAAGGTGCAGGCGATGGGGGTGGAGATCCGCTATGGCACCCCTGCCCCGGCCCGCGTCACGCTGGATTGCACCGGGATGGCGGCACCGCTGCCCGGCTTGCGCCCGGTGCGCGGCGAGATGGCCATCCTGTATTGCCCGGAGGTGGAGATCAGCCGCACCCTGCGGCTGCTGCACCCGCGGATGCCGCTCTACCTCGTTCCGCGCGGGGACGGGTATTTCATGATCGGCGGCACCATGATCGAGAGCAGCTCTGACCGGCCCATCTCCCTGCGCTCGCTCAACGAACTGCTGAGCGCGGCCTTTGCCCTGCACCCCGCCTTTGCCGAGGCCAGCGTGGCGGAGACCGGCGCGGGCCTGCGTCCGGCCTTTCCGGACAACCTGCCGCGGCTGACCGAACAGGACGGCACGCTCTGCCTCAATGGCCTTTACCGGCACGGCTTTCTGCTTGCCCCCGCGATGGCGCAAGCCGCGGCACGCCGCCTGTTACAGGAGACATCAGATGAAGATCATCGTGAACGCCGAACCGCGTGACGTATCCGCAACCGATCTGAAGACGGCTCTGCACGAGCTGGGCTTTGCCTCCTCGGTCGTGGCCACCGCGTTGAACGGCACCTTTGTGGCCCGCGGCAAGCGGGAAGAGGTGCAGCTGTCCGAGGGCGACCGGCTGGAAGTGCTGGCCCCGATGCAGGGAGGATGAGATGAAAGTTTACGGAACAGAGATCACCTCGCGCCTTTTCCTGGGCACCGCGCAATATCCTTCACCCGCAGTGCTGGCCGGGGCGATACAGTCCAGCGGCACGGAGGTCATCACCGTGTCCCTGCGCCGCGAGACCGCCGATGGCTCCGGCGCCGGGTTCTGGGAGAGCCTGCGGAAAACCGGCTGCCGCATCCTGCCTAATACCGCCGGCTGCCATTCAGTGCAGGAGGCGGTGACCACCGCCCGTATGGCACGGGAGCTGTTTGATACCCCTTGGATCAAACTGGAGGTGATCGGCCATTCCGACACTCTGCAGCCGGATGTTTTTGGGCTGGTGGAGGCGGCGCGGGTGCTGAGCAGAGAGGGTTTCCAAGTTTTTCCCTATACCACGGACGATCTGGTGGTGGGGGAAAAGCTGCTGGACGCCGGCTGTGAAGTGCTGATGCCCTGGGGAGCGCCTATCGGTTCCGGCCAGGGGCTGCGCAACCCGGACGCCCTGCGCACGATGCGCGCGCATTTCACCGGTGTGCCGCTGATTGTCGATGCCGGCATCGGGCGGCCGTCGGACGCTGCCCAGGCAATGGAGTTGGGTATGGATGCGGTCCTGTTGAACACCGCCGTGGCCAAGGCCGGCGACCCCGCCGGGATGGCCCGCGCGATGGCGCTGGCTATTGAGGCCGGGCGTTTGGGATATGAGGCCGATCCGATGGAGCCGCGCGACATGGCGGTGCCCTCCACCCCGGTGCTGGGCCTGGCGGAGTTTGCATGATGGAGCGTTTCTATCTGATCGTGGGCCATGTCGGCCGGCTGGAGCTGCTTGTCCCCCAAGGGGCGAAACTGGTGCAGCTGCGCATCAAGGATGAGCCGGAGGCCGAGGTGCGCCGCCAGATCGCCCGCGCCCGCGACTTTTGCGCGGTGCATGGCGCGCAGCTGGTGGTGAATGACTATTGGCAGGCGGCCTTGGACCTGAATTGCAACTTCGTCCACCTGGGGCAGGAGGACATGGACACCGCCGATTTCGCCGCGCTGCGCCGCAAGGGGGTTCGGTTCGGGCTGTCGACACATGACGAGGGGGAGCTGGACCGCGCCCTATCACTCAACCCGGCATATGTGGCACTGGGGCCGGTCTATCCGACATTGCTGAAGAAGATGAAATGGGGACCGCAGGGTCTGGAGCGGGTCGCGCGCTGGAAGCAAATGGCGGGAAAGACCCCTTTGGTCGCGATTGGCGGGCTGACGCCAGAGCGGCTGCCGGGGGTCTTTGCCGCAGGGGCCGACAGCGCCGCGGTGGTGACTGATATCCAGCTGGCGGACGACCCCGAGGCGCGCACCCGCGAATGGGTGGAGGCCTGCCGCGCAAAGGAGCCCGCATGAGCCGCTACGCGCGCCAGATGATCCTGCCGGAGGTCGGTGCGGAGGGTCAGGAGCGGCTGGCAAGCGCCCATGTGCTGGTGGTGGGCGCAGGCGGGCTGGGCTGCCCGGTGCTGCAATATCTGGGCGGGGCCGGAGTGGGCCGGATCACGGTGATGGACGGCGACCTAGTGGAGGAGAGCAACCTGCACCGGCAGGTGCTCTATTCCATGGCGGACCTCGGCCGGCCCAAGGCGGAGGCTGCACGTCAGCACCTGCTGGCCGCAAATCCGGCGTTGCACGTCAGCGCATTTGTTCAAGCGCTGGACGCCGCCAACGCCCCCGCAATGGTGGCCGGGGCCGATCTGGTGGTGGATGCGGCAGACATTTTTGCGGTGTCTTACATCCTCTCGGATGAATGCCTGCGGCAGGGCAAGACGCTGATTTCCGCTTCGGCGCTGGGGCAATCCGGGTATGCCGGCGGCTTCTGCGGCGGCGGGCCGTCCCTGCGCGCGGTGTTCCCGGACTTACCCGCACAGGCTGCGACCTGCGCAACCGCGGGCGTGATGGGGCCTGCCGTGGGCATGATCGGCGCGCTGCAGGCGCAGCTTGCCCTGAAGGCGCTGCTCAATCACCAGCCCTCCCCGCGGGGACAGCTGTTTATCTTCCGCCTGCAGGACCTGCAGGTCAGCTCTTTCCGCTTTGATGGGGCGGAAGAGCCGGAGGAAGCCCTGCCCTTTATCGCAGCGTCTCATATCGGCCCTGAGGATACGGTGATCGAGCTGCGCGATGCCGCCGAAGCCCCGCGCCTGCCAGCGCCGCAGGCCCGGCGGATTTCCCGTGCGGATCTGCTGGCGGCGGGCCTGCCCCGCAAGGCGCGTATCGTGCTGTGCTGCCGCACAGGTTTGCGGGCCTGGGGGGCGGCACAGGACTTGCGGCAGGCCGGGTATATCGATCTGGCGCTGCTGGCAGCGGGAGACAGTGCGTGACAGTGATCCTGGCCATTGGCGGCACCGACAGCAGCGGCGGCGCGGGCCTTACCCGCGATACCGCCATGGCGGCGGAGCTGGGGACCGCAGTCCGGCCGGTGGTGACAGCCGTGACCGTGCAAACCAATGAGACTGTACTGGACGTCCACCCCTGCCCGCCCCCACGTGTTGCGGATCAGGCGCGCGCCGCCTTGGCAACGCCTGCTCTGCCGGGGGCGGTGAAGATCGGGATGCTGGGCTCCGCTGCGGTGGCAGAGGCGGTGGACGCGGCCCTGCCCGCGGGATTGCCCATCGTGCTGGACCCGGTGCTGAAGGCAAGTTCCGGAGGCACTTTGATGGAGGCGGACGGTTTTGGCGCGCTGCTGCGGCGGGCGGCGCTGGTCACGCCGAACCTGGCGGAGCTGGAGGTGCTGTCCGGCGTTTTGGGCAGCCCTGAGGCGCAAGCCGCTGCACTGCTGACGCAGGGGGCGCGCGCGGTGCTGGTCAAAGGCGGCCATGGCACCGGTGCTGAAAGCGTGGACCTGCTGTTCACCGCGGAGGACGCGCCTGCCCCCTTTGCCGCGCCGCGGCTGGCGGTGTCAAAACGCGGCACCGGGTGCAGTCTGGCCACGGCCATTGCCTGCCATCTGGCAAAGGGGGACAGCCTGCAAGAGGCCTGCCGCCACGGCAAGGACGCGGTGCACTGCTGGCTGCGCCGCTGAGGCGCGCAAGGTCGCTGCCAGACAGTCTTTAGGCCGGTTTCAGGACGGAGCTTCCCGGCCCGTCTCCCTAGTGTCCGGGCAGCCTTTCACGCCCAGGCCCGGGAGACCTGCCGCATGACCGATATCACCGCGCTCACCGCTGAGCAGATGGCAGCGAAACTGCGCACGCGCGATCTGAGCGCCCGCGAGGTGCTGGCGGCGCACAAGGCGCAGACCGAGGCGCGGGAGGGCGCGGTCAATGCCTTTGTCACCATCGACTGGGACGCGGCAGAGGCGCGGGCGGCGGAATTGGATGCGATGGCCGCCTGCGGGGAGTTTGCCGGGCCGCTGCACGGGCTGCCCGTGGCAATCAAGGACTGCTTTGAAACCAGGGGCCTGCGCACCACCTGGGGATCGCGGAGCTTTGCGTCCCATGTGCCGGACTATGACGCGCTGCATGTGGCGCGGCTGCGGGCGGCGGGCGCGGTGATTACCGGCAAGACCAACACGCCGGAGTTCACCTTTTCCGGCCAGACCAGCAACCTGGTGGCCGGCACCACCCGCAACCCGCTGCACCCGGAAAAATCCGTCGCCGGCAGTTCCGGCGGCGCGGCGGCGGCGCTGGCGGCAAATATGGCGGCGCTGGCCGATGGCTCCGACCTCGGCGGCAGCACCCGCACGCCTGCGGCCTGGTGCGGGGTTGTGGGGATGCGCCCCACCTCCGGCCTTATTCCCTATGAGCCGAACCCGGCGCCCTTTGACGGGCTGTCGGTGCCGGGGCCGATGGCGCGGACAGTGCGGGACCTGGTGCTGATGCTGGAGGTGATGCAGGGCCACGCCCCCAGCCAGCCGCTGGGCTTCTGGCAGGATGTGCCGCGGCTGGCGGATCTGGAAGCGCCCCCTGCCAGGCGCTGTGGCCGGATCGCCCTGTCGCTCTCCCCCTTCGGCGCCAGTGTGGAGCCGTCGGTGCAGGCGGCGGTTGCGCCGGTCGGAACCCTGTGCCAAGCGCTGGGCTGGCAAGTGGCTGAGGACGCCCCGGCGCTGGAACCGCTGCTGGCGCATGGCGGTATCACCCGCGGCCAGTGCGCGCTGCAGATCCGCGCCGCGCTGGAACCGGACATGGAGCTGGCGGGGGAAAGCTTCCGCACCGCTTGCGCCCAGGCAGAGGGGCGCAGCCTGGCGGAACTGATTGCCTATCAGAAAACCCGCGCCCGGGTCTGGGCGGATGTTGCCGCCTTCTTTGACCGCTACGACGTTGCCCTGTGGCCCACGGCAACCGGGATGCCGTTCTCAGCAGACCTGCGCGACGGCGAGCTGCCCGAGGACTGGCGCACGGTGACCCTGACGCCGCCGATGGAGCTGCCGTCAATCTCAATCCCCTGCGGCCGCTCGGCGGACGGGATGCCCGTCGGGCTTCATATCACCGGGCCGAAAGGATCAGATGCGCGGCTGCTGCAATTTGCCCGCAGCATCGAGCGCGCGCTGCGGTAGCGGGGCAGAAACGCGCGCCCGCCGCCAGCCTCAGCGCATCCAGAAGCCTTCTTTCTTGATCCGGTTGCGGATCGCCTGCTCGCGCCGGGGCAAATTCCCGCGGTCGAACAGCGCCCGCACCTTCGCGCCGCGGCCCTGGTAGACCATGCGCTTGATCGGCTCATAGGCTTTCAGTACCTTCTTGATCCGGTTCGGCGCGGCTATTTCATGCAGCAGCTCAACCACCCGGTCGCTTTCACGCGCATAGAGCAGCGGAAATAGCCGGTAGTGGCAGCTGGTCTCTCCATCGAGGTAACCGCTTGGCAGCGCATCGCGGCCGCCGCCGAAGGAATGGATCACCAGGGGCAGCACGATCTGGTCGAGCCAGGGGTCCAGGCTTTGGCCGGTGAGTTCGACTGGCGGATCGTCCCGGACCGACTGCGCATAGGCCAGGAACCGCGCGCCAAAGGCCCGCGGACAGGCGCCGTAGAAAAAACCCGCGTTGAAATAGAGATACCGCTTCCAGAATTCATCCGGCTGGCTGAGGTCGAGGCTGGACGGGAAATCGAGGCCGAAGCGGGCATAGAGCGACTGCCAGATGCCAGCATAGCCGGGACCGTACAGCGTCGGCTTCGGCCATGTGCCCTCCACCCGCAAGGAGGCCGAGGGGCAGGAGAAATCGAACGGCACCTCCGCCAGCTCGCCGGTGATCAGCGTATCGGTGTCGAAAAACGCAAAAGGCTCGCCCTCGGGCAGCGCCTGCAGCGCCTCGATCTTGTTGCCATAGGGGTATGCGGCGCCGAACGCCTTGCTCTCAAACGGCAGGATTTCCGCCGCCAGATCCGCCAGCGCCTGCAGCACCTCCGGATTGCGGATGCTGGGATCCTTGTCCCACAAGGGCCCCGGCTGCGGCACCGCCACGAACAGCCGCCCGGCAAACCCCGGCGCGCAATGGCGCAGCGAGGCCGCAAACAGCACCGCCTCATACTGCAGCCGGCCCGCCTGGCCGATGATCATCACGTTGAAGGGGGCATTTGCCATTGTTTTCCCCGTTTTTCCGTCCCTGCCGGGCGGTTAGGACTGCCTGTTAAGGCCGCAGGCAGAACTGCCTGATAAGGTAGCTACAAGCCTGCAGGATGCCGTGCAACAGGCGGTTGGAAAATTCGGGCGCCCCTGTGTTGCAGCGGGCGCCGCAAGCGGAGAAAGACTATGATTGATGTGATCCTGGCAATCATCGCGGCCTCGGCCCAGCCGGGTGCGGACAACGGCGTGCCCGCGACCGCGGCGGTGTCCGCGCCCGCGCCGGCCCGCACCGCGCTGGCGGCGGAGCCGCAGGAGGCCACCGGCCGCTTTACCACTGCAACAGAGGTGAAGCCGATCCTGTCCGCGACCCGGGCCAACTGGATCCATGTGCGCGAATTCAACGGCCAGGACCTGCTTTATGTGACCCACCTGTGGTCCTGGCGCTGCGGCCTGGCGCAGGTCAGGCTGGGCGTGAACGGCGCTGCGCCGGAAATCTGGCCGCTGCCGGAGTGCCACCTGGACGAAGGCTTTCCGAACATGATCAAGGAAGAGGACGGCATGCCTTACCGCAGCTATCCGCTGGGCTCGATTCAGCAGATTGCTGTGGAGGTGACGTTTGATGATCTGACAGTGGAAAGCCTGGCCTTCGGGCGTGACGGGCAGCCCCTTCCGCAGGACTGAACCGGCTGCCTTGCCTCGGCGGCATGAAGGCAGCCCATTTCAGGAAAAAGACCTCTTGCGACAGACCCGCGAAGGATGTTAAGCGCGGTTTCACAGCTAAGTGCCCCTATAGCTCAGCTGGTAGAGCAACTGATTTGTAATCAGTAGGTCCGCGGTTCGAGTCCGTGTGGGGGCACCACCAACCTCTCTAAAGCATTGGTTTCGCTTCAGGTTTCCTGCGCTCTCCGGGGGCACCGGGAAAAGCGTTTTTGGCCGTTCTGCCCGCAATACCCCCTCAACTCACAGGTGCCAGAGCCCGCCTGCCGTGTTGAAACCGCCGCTTGCAAACCGCAGAACATATCGCAACCCGGCCTGCTTCCGCTGCGGCATTGCCGCAATTGCCTTCCGCACTCAGCCATGCTGTTGTGCGCGCGAAATAGTTTTCAGGGAGACCCACTCATGACCGATGCCCCGTCTTATGGTTTTGACACCTTGCAGATCCATGCTGGCGCCAAGCCGGACCCGGCCACCGGCGCGCGGCAGACGCCGATCTATCAAAGCACCGCTTATGTCTTCCGCGATGCCGAACACGCTGCAGCCCTGTTCAACCTGCAAGAGGTCGGATTTATCTATTCCCGCCTGACCAACCCTACCGTTGCGGTGCTGCAGGAACGGCTGGCGACGCTGGAGGGCGGCGTCGGCGCGGTCTGCTGCTCCTCCGGCCACGCGGCGCAGATCATGGCGCTGTTCCCGCTGATGGCGCCGGGCTGCAATGTGGTGGCCTCGACCCGGCTTTACGGCGGCACAGTGACCCAGTTCAGCCAGACCATCAAACGCTTCGGCTGGTCGGCGAAATTCGTCGACACCGACGATCTGGATGCAGTGGAGGCGGCGATCGACGAGAACACCCGCGCCGTGTTCTGCGAATCCATCGCCAACCCGGGCGGCTATGTCACCGACATCCGCGCGCTGGCCAATATCACCGACGGCGCCGGTATTCCGCTGATCGTCGATAACACCTCCGCCACCCCCTACCTGTGCCGCCCGATCGAGCAGGGCGCGTCGCTGGTGGTGCATTCGACCACCAAATACCTGACCGGCAACGGCACTGTGACCGGCGGCTGCGTCATCGACAGCGGCACCTTCGACTGGTCGGCCAATGACAAGTTCCCCTCCCTGTCGGAGCCGGAACCCGCCTATCACGGCCTCAAGTTCCATGAAACCTTCGGACCCCTGGCCTATACCTTCCACGGCATCGCCATCGGCCTGCGCGATCTGGGCATGACGATGAACCCGCAGGCGGCGCATTACACGCTGATGGGCGTCGAGACGCTGTCCCTGCGGATGCAGCGCCATTGCGAGAACGCCCGCAAGGTGGCCGAATGGCTCGAGAACGACGAGCGGATCGACTATGTGACCTATGCCGGGCTGCCGTCCTCGCCTTATTTCGAGCGCGCCCAGGAGCACTACCCGAAGGGCACTGGCGGGCTGTTCACTTTTGCCGTCAAGGGCGGCTATGAGGCCTGCATCAAGCTGGTGGATTCGCTGGAGATTTTCAGCCACGTGGCCAATCTGGGCGACACCCGCTCGCTGATCATCCACTCGGCCTCCACCACCCACCGGCAGCTGACACCGGAGCAGCAGGAAGCGGCGGGTGCCAGCCCCAACGTGGTGCGCGTGTCCATCGGTATCGAGGATGCGGACGACCTGATCCGTGACCTGGACCAGGCGCTGGCCAAGGCCTGCGGCTGACTCACCGTCTACCCGTAAGAGAAAGGCCGGGCGCCCTGCCCGGCCTTTTTTTATTCGCTTACCGCGCCGCCCGGCACGGTCATGTCGAACACCACTGAGACATTATGCGTGAAGGTCAGCTCCCCGGCTTCGACCGGCATCGCCTCGCTGCGCGCCATGTCCATGGCCATCATCGGCCGGGGCCCGCCACCGCTGCCGTTCTCGGTGATTGTGCGCACCGGACCCAGCTCCATGCCGGCCGCTTCAGCCAGCTGCTGCGCTTTGCGCATCGCATCCTTCACCGCCTCGCCGCGGATCCTGCCGATGACCGCGGCAGGGTCCTCAACACCAAAGTTCAAGCCCTGAAACTGGTTGGCGCCGGCCGTCAGCACCGTGTCCAGCACCGGCCCCAGCCGGTCCAGATACCGCACCCGCACCATCAGCGTGTTCGAGGCCTGGAAGCCGGTGATCTCGCGCCGGCCGCCGTTGCCGCTGGAGCGGTCCTGCGACCAGACCGGATGCATCGCAATCTGCTGGGTTTGCATGTCCGCGCCGGCGATGCCGCTGTCCTTGAGCCGCGCGATCACCGCGCCCATCGCCTCCGATGCTGCCGCCATTGCAGCTGCGGCTTCCTCCGCCTCCTCGGTCACGCCAAGAGTGATGGTTGCCAGCTCAGGGGCCACCTGCAGCGTGCTTTCGCCACTGACCGTGATCTGCCGCGGCGCGGCGGCCTCGCTTGCCGCAACAGCGCCAGCGCCCATCGACAGCGCCAGTGCGGCGGCCAGAAGTTTCTTTGCTTTCATCCTCAAAAGCTCCTTTGTTGAATGACCACTAGATGGGGGTGGCGGACAGCCGCCCGCAAGCCCCGCCGGAAGTCTTTTCCTTTAACTCGGCAGACTCCTGCTTTAAGGTCCGCGGCAAAACACCGGGCGCGGCAGGCGGCCCCGGGCAGTATGGATTTGGATGGTTTGACCCAAGGCATGAAACCGGCTTTTGCTCTTTCGCTTTCCGCTGATGGTATTGCGCTTCTTTATCGCGCCGGCGACGGCTGGCGGAGCGTGGGCAGCACCCCGTTCAGCGCTGAGGATCTGCCCGCTGCGCTGGCGGACATGCGCGCCGATGCGCTGCGGCTGGCACCGGGCGGCGTGTTCAGCAAGCTGATCCTGCCCAATGACCAGATCCGTTATCTGACGGTGGAGACCGGCGAACTGCCTGCGGAGGAGCGGATTGCTGCCGCCAGGGCCGCGCTGGAAGGCGCGACGCCCTATGAGGTGGACGAGCTGGCCTTTGATATCAGTGCTGACGGCGGCCTGACCCATATCGCCGCCGTGGCGCTAGAAACGCTGGATGAGGCAGAGACCTTTGCTGTGGAGCATGGCTTTGGCCCTGCCAGCTTCGTCGCGGCCCCCGAAGACAGCGGGTTTCAGGGTGAGCCATTCTTTGGCACTGCCCGCGCGATCCGCGGCACCGAGGTGGAGCCCGACAGCGCCGCAGTAGAGGTTGTTGGCCCGGCTAAGATGCCGGATCCGGCGGCGGAAGGCGATCAGGAAGACAGCCCGCCCGCCCCGGCAATGGACACCGCGGAGCCACCCAAGGACACTGCCGCCGACCAGCCCGCGGCGCAGCTGCCGCCTGCGCCGCAAGCTGAAAGCGTTGAACCGGCAGGCGGCAGGGACACCCCGGAGCACCCACAGGCGCCCGCGGAGGAACCAGAACCGGAAGCGGAACCGGCAGAAGAGGAAGCCACTGAGGACGCCCCGGCGACGGCCGCAGAAGCAAAGACGCCAGCCAGCCTTCCGCCTGCGCCGCCTGCACCGGCAGCCGATGGCTCCGCGCAGGAGGGCAACGGGTTTTCCAGCATCCGCAGCAAGGCTGCGCCCGCAAATTCCTCTGCCCCGCCTGTTTTGGGTCCGGCAAAGGCACCGCAGCCGGAACAGGTGCCGCCGCCGCTTGCCAAAGGGCCCCAGCCGGCCCCAGCCCCGTCAGCGGCGAAACCGCTGGAAGCCGCTGGTGCGGCCAGGCCCGCGGACCAGGCCGAAGCCGCCGTGCCGCAGCCGAAGATCCCGCCCGCCCCCGCGGCGCTGCGCGAGGCTGCCGCAACCCCGGCCCCGCCGCCCAAGGAGGCCGCCGGCAAACCGGCCGCCAAAGGCAAACCGCGCTACCTTGGGGTGATCCTGACCGCCTTGCTGCTGCTGTTCATGGCCACCGTCGCGGTATGGGCGGTTTTCGGTGAAAACGGCTTTCTTTCGGACACACCTGCTGAGGACAGCAGCCCTTCCCCCGACCCGGAAGCCGCCCCCGGCAGCAGCCTGCTGGAAGACGAAGACAGCCCGGCCGGAACACCGGCAGCAGCGCCGCAACCAGGCACGGACGAGGGTGCGCAAGCTATCGCGCCGCAGGTAAGCGTGCTGGCGGATCAGCCCGACCCCGGCGTGCAGGAGACCGGACTGATCCCCGCTGCCGCAGACGAAGCCGCCGCAGATGGCGCGGAGCTGCCCGTGGAGAGCGCTGACACCGCCGCAGTGGTCACGGACGCCCCTGAGGGCGGCGAGACGGAGGGCGGCTTGCAGGCGTCTGCCCCGGCGGCGGCGCTAGAAGAGCCGCTGGACGAACTGGCCCAGGCCGCGCGCTACGCCGCAACCGGGGTCTGGCCGGTTGCTCCTGACCTGGGAAGCTTCCCCGCTGCGCCGGGCCTTGACGAGCTTTATACCGCCTCCATTGACCAGCCCGACATCGCGGCGGATGCCGTGGCTCTGCCGCAGGCGGAGTCTTATGCACAAGACGGTCAGCCGGCAGCCATCACCTCCCCTGCCGCGGCGGGGCAAGCATTTGAACTCAACGACCGCGGCCTGGTGACGGCTAGCCGCGAAGGCACGCTCAACCCCGATGGCATCATGGTCTACCTCGGCCGCCCCGGTAAAGTGCCGCCGCGCGCGCCGGAGCGCAGCGACCCCGCCGCCGAAGCCCTGGCTGAGGAAGTGGCCCGCAACCAGGTACTGTCGCGCAAGCGCCCCAAGGCACGGCCCTCGGACCTGGAGGAACAGGTCGAGCGCGCCCAGCTGGGCGGCCTCAGCCGCGCCGAGCTCGCCTCGCTGCGCCCGCGCCAGCGCCCGGCCAGCCTTAAACCGGCGGAAGAAGAGCAGATGCCTGCCACCGCCCTGGCGGTTGCCGCCTCGGTGGTGCCCCGCGGGCGGCCCGCGAATTTCGCCAATCTGGTCGACCGCGCCCGCCGCAACGCCCAGAACCAGGTTCAGACCGCAGCCGCCGTGCCAGCCGCTGCCGCCGCCGCTGCGCCCCGCATACCGACCACAGCGTCGGTCGCCCGCCGCGCCACCGTCAGCAACGCTATCAACCTGCGCAAGCTGAACCTGATCGGCGTCTACGGCACCGCATCCAACCGCCGGGCGCTGGTCCGGCTGCCCTCGGGCCGCTACAAGAAGGTGCAAGTCGGAGACCGCATCGACGGCGGCCGGGTGATCGCCATCGGCGAAAACCAGTTGCAGTACCAGAAAAGCGGGCGCAACCGCACCCTGAAGATGCCGAACGGCTAAAGGCCCGGGCTGTACGGCGTCTCCCCCTCTTATCCCCCCTCCTAGGACCGGCAGTCAGCCGGGGGTGACGGGTTCGCGGCGGCAATCGCCCATCTTCTCACCGGCTGACTGGGCTGATTTACTCCTCTTTTCTTGATGCCGGACATAAAAAAGCCGGGCCCGCACTGCGGACCCGGCCATCGCACTTGTTTGGCAGCGGTTACTCGGCGGCTTGGATTTCGCCGTTTTCGATCTGCTCCCGCTCGATCGATTCAAACAGCGCCTTGAAGTTACCCTCGCCAAAGCCGTCGTCACCCTTGCGCTGGATAAACTCGAAGAAGATCGGCCCGATCACGGTCTTGGAGAAGATCTGCAGCAGGATCTTGGTTTCGCCGCCGTCGACCACGCCCTCGCCGTCGATCAGGATGCCGTGTTTCTTCATCCGATCCAGCGGCTCCTCGTGGCCCTGCACGCGGTCGTGGCTCAGATCGTAATAGGTCTCCGGCGGGGCCGGCATGAACTTGATGCCGCGTTCCGAAATCTCATCGGTCGAGTCATAGATGTTCTCGGTGCCGACGGCGATGTGCTGGATGCCCTCGCCCTTGTACTTCTTCAGGTAGGAGACGATCTGCCCAGTCTCGCCCCGGTCCTCGTTGATCGGGATCCGGATGCGGCCGCAGGGCGAGGTCAGCGCGCGGCTGAGCAGGCCGGTGTACTTGCCTTCGATGTCAAAGAAGCGGATCTCCTTGAAGTTGAACAGCTCGCCGTAGAAATTGAACCACTTGTCCATGTTGCCCTTGTAGACATTGTGGGTCAGGTGATCGAGGTAATAGAAGCCGACGCCGCGCGGCTTGGACTGCTTCAGCCACTCGAATTCCTCGTTATAGGGCGAGGTGTCGTAATACTGGTCGATGAAATAGATCAGCGAGCCGCCGATGCCCTTGATCGCGGGCACGTCCATGGTTTTGTCATCATCTTCATAGGGTTCGGCCCCCTTGGCAACGGCATGCTCGAACGCCTTCTGGGCATCCGCCACGCGCCAGCCCATCGACGGGGCGCAGGGGCCGTGCTCTGCGACGAACTTCTCGGCAAAGCTGCCGGCCTCGGCGTTCAGGATGTAAGTGATGTCGCCCTGCTGCCACAGCTCAACGCCGGGCTTCTGCTTGTGACGGCCGACCAGCTCATAGCCCATCTGGGTGAACAGGTCGCGCAGCTCCTGCGGCTCAGGGCTGGCAAATTCAACAAATTCAAAGCCATCGGTGCCAGCGGGGTTTTCAGGCGTGATCTCGGATTTCGGGGCGTTATGCGGGAACGGGCCCATCGCGCGTCTCCTTCATCTGATGTGGGGACAGAATTAAATCTTGTCCTAAGAATACCGCTTTTCGGATACAGGGTTTCCGCATAGTTTCGCGCGCGCCGGTTGATTTGCGCGGGTTTTTTGCGGAAAGTGGGGGAAATGAGGAGTATTTGCGCATGCTGGATCCGACAGACACGAAACTTCTCGCAGCACTGCAGAAGGACGCGCATCTGACCGCGCAGCAGCTTGGCGACCTGCTCAACCTGTCGCCCAGCCAGGCCGGGCGACGGCGCCAGCGGCTGGAGGCGGAAGGTTATATCGAGGGGTATTCCGCGCGGCTGAACCCGGCCAAGCTGGGGCTGGCAGTACAGGGATTCGTGCAAGTGCATCTGGGCAGCCACGGCCCCGAACAATCCAAGGGTTTCGCCCGGCTGGTGGCCAGCCAGCCGCAAATCACCTCAGCTTGGACAATGACCGGCGAGGCCGACTACCTGCTGCGGGTCTATTGCGCCGACCTGCAGGCGCTGAACGCGCTGATTCACGAGATCCTGCTGCCGCACCCCGGCGTGTCCAGAGTCCAGAGTCAGATCGTAATGGCACAATTAAAACGCGATGCGCCGCTGCCGACTTAACCAAGCGGGAAGGATTTGAACGTAAACAGACGGCAACGAATTCCGTAATCAGAAGTGGAAATTGCCGTGTCTTTTGTTGACCGCCGTGTTGAAACGCGACCAAGCAGCGGCGAGGCTCCCTTTGGCCTCAATGAAGTTTTCTTTTCCAGGACTGACAGCCGCGGTGTGATCCAGGCGGGCAACTACGTGTTCCGCCGCGTCGGTGCCTACCCCTGGGAGGAACTGATCGGCGCGCCGCACAAGGTGATCCGCCACCAGGACATGCCCAAGGGCGTGTTTTCGCTGTTCTGGGACACGCTCAAACGCGGCGAATGCATGGGTGCCTATGTCAAGAACAAGTCCAAGGACGGTCTGTACTATTGGGTGTTTGCCGTGGTCGTCCCCTGCGAGGACGGCTATCTCTCCGCCCGGATCAAGCCCAGCAGCAAGCTGTTCGATGAGGTGCGCGCCTTCTATACGCAGATGCTCAAACGCGAGAATGAGCAAGGCGTCAAGCCGGAGGAAAGCGCCCAGTACCTGCTCGACTGGCTGAGCGGCCATGGCTACGAGAACTACCACGAGTTTGCCGCCCACGCGCTGAGCCAGGAGCTGATCGCGCGTGACACCGGCCTGGGAAACCAGGCCCACGTCCGCATCCAGGAGCTGACCGGCATGCTGCGCAACGCCGAAACCCTGGTGGAGGAAACCGAGGGGCTGATCGCCGATTTCGACGCCATGCACACGATCCCGCATAACCTGCGGGTGCTGGCTTCGCGGATCGAGCCGTCGGGCGGCCCGGTCACGGTGCTGTCGCAGAACTACGGCTCCATGTCGCGTGAGATGTCGGACTGGTTCGGCGCGCATGTGATGGGCAAGAACAGCAATTTCGCCAAGATCAAATCCTCCGTGAACGACAGCCTGTTTGTCGAAGGCATGGCGCGGATCCTGATCGAATGCGACAATCAGCTGCAAAAAGAGCGCCGCGACCTGGGTAACGTCGACATGGAGGCCGAACGCAAAATTCTCGGCGACCTTGTGAAGGACCAGGTCAAGCGCGCGCAGGACGGCATGAAGGAGGTCGACCAGGAATCCGACCGCATCACCAGTGCCTGCCAGATCATGCACCGGCATTTCCTCGGCCTCAGCTCGACCCGGGTGCTGCTCAAGATCGAAAGCGCAAGACTGACCGATTCCGGTGAAACCCTGGCCGATATCATCGACCAGCTCGGCGGTTTCCAGGAGCGGATATCGCGGCGGCTGGACCGGATCGGCAAACTCAGCGAAGAAATCCGCCTGCTTGAGCAATAATTCCGCAGCGCCTGCCCCAGGCAGGCGTTGAATTGCCCTAACCGCGCACCGCAGCTGCCAAAGCCATTGCCAAGGTACCGGCGCGCTTGCGATACCTTCTGTATGGAAGAGTTTTTTTATCAGGCAACCGTTTATCTGGCGGCCGCTGTCATCGCGGTGCCTCTGGCCGCACGTCTCGGCCTCGGCTCTGTGCTGGGCTACCTGGCGGCGGGCATTGCCATTGGCCCGGTGCTTGGCCTGACCGGCACCGAAACCGAAGACCTGCGCCATTTTGCCGAGTTCGGCGTCGTCATGATGCTGTTCCTGATCGGGCTGGAACTGGAGCCGCGCACGCTGTGGGCGATGCGGCACAAGCTGCTGGGCTTGGGCGGCATGCAGGTTTCCCTGTCCACCCTTGCCCTGATGGGGGCTGCCATGGCCATGGGCCAGCCCTGGCATGTCAGCCTTGCCATCGGCCTGGCGCTGTCGCTCTCCTCCACCGCGATCGTGCTGCAGACCCTGTCGGAGAAGGGGCTGATGCGGACCGGCGGCGGCCGCTCAGCTTTTTCGGTGCTGCTGACCCAGGACATCGCGGTGATCCCGATTCTGGCTTTCCTGCCGCTGCTCGGCTCATATGCGATCCCGCAGTTCTCCAGCGACGGCTCCATCAGCCTCGAAGGCGACAACCATGGCGCAGGTCACAGTTCGCTGTCGCTGGTGGACGGGCTGCCCGGCTGGGCCGTGGCACTTGTGACCCTCGCGGCCATCGCCTTTATCATCCTGGCAGGCATTTACCTCACCCGGCCGCTGTTCCGCTTCATCCACGCCTCCAACCTGCGCGAGATGTACACCGCGCTGGCGCTGATGATCGTTGTCGGCATCTCCTTCCTGATGACGCTGGTCGGCCTGTCGCCGGCGCTTGGCGCGTTCCTGGCGGGGGTGGTGCTGGCCAACACGGAATTCCGGCACGAGCTGGAAAGCGACCTTAACCCCTTCAAGGGGCTGTTGCTGGGGCTGTTTTTCATCACCGTCGGCGCAGGCATCGACTACCGCCAGTTCCTGGCCGACCCGGCCGACCTGATCGGCCTGGCAGCGCTGGTGATCTTTGCCAAGGGTGCGGTCCTGTTTGCCGTTGGCCGGGCCTTTGGCCTGCGCCGCCGCGGGCTGTGGCTGTTTACACTCAGCCTGGCCCAGGCTGGTGAATTCGGCTTTGTGCTGCTCGCGTTCTCCCGCCAGCTCAACGTCATTCCGGCGGCGCTGTCGGAAAAGCTGCTTTTGGTGATTGCGCTGTCGATGCTGATCACGCCGCTGCTGTTTATCCTCTATGACCTCCTGTCCAAACGCATGGGCGAGGCCCGCCAGGAGCACGAGCCGGACGAGATCGACGAGGAAGGCCCCGTCATCATCGCGGGCATCGGCCGCTTCGGCCAGATCGTCAACCGGCTGGTGCAGGCCAGCGGCTTCAAAACGGTGGTGCTGGACCATGACATGGAAGCGGTGCAGCTGATGCGCCGCTTCGGGGTCAAAAGCTTCCTCGGCGACCCGACCCGCCCGGAACTGCTGAAGGCGGCAGGCATCGCCAAGGCCAAGGTGTTCGTGGTGGCGCTTGATGACCCCGAAGGGGTGGTCAAGATGGTATCCTATGTGCGCCGCGCCTATCCGGACCTGCATATCATCGCCCGCGCCAAGGACCGCAACCACGTCTATGAGCTGTATAAGGCCGGCGCCGACGACATCGTGCGCGAGCTGTTCGACAGCTCGGTGCGGGCGGGCCGCTACGTGCTGGAGAACGTCGGCCTCACCGAGTACGAGGCGGCGCAGGCGGCGCAGACCTTCTATGGCCATGACCGCCAGAACCTTCGCGACTTGGCCGAGCACTGGATCCCGGGCGTGCCCGCAAGCCAGAACCCGGCCTATATCGAACGGGCGCGGGAACTGGAAAAAGCCATCGAAAGCGCGATTTTCGAGATGGCAGAGCGCAAGCGGAAGAAATCCTCCGAAGCCGCCGAATGAAAAAGCCCCGGCGCAGGCCGGGGCTTGGTTTTGCAGGGCCAGTCACGCGGTCAGCCGTCTGAGACCCCCGCCTCGGCAAAAGTCGCCATGCCGCTGTGGCAGGCAATCGCGCCTTTCAGCACCTGGATCGCCAGCGCCGCACCTGAGGCCTCGCCCAGCCGCAGGCCCAGCGACAGCAGCGGCTGCTTGCCCAGTTTTTCCAGCAGCGCCCGGTGGGCGCCCTCAGCGCTTTGATGGCCTGCCAGCGCGTGGTCCAGCGCGCCGTCTGCGGTTTGCAGCAGGCAGGCGGCAGCGGCGCAGCAAATGAAGCCGTCCAGGATCACCGGGATGCGCAGCACCCGGGCCGCGGCAATAGCGCCGGCCATGGCGGCAATCTCGCGCCCGCCGAGGCAGGCCATCGCATCCAGACCGTCCCGGATGGCGTCTTTGTGCAGCGCCACGCCTTCGGCCACCACCCGGGTTTTGCTGGCAAGACCGGCGTCATCCACGCCGGTGCCGCGCCCGGTCCAGTCCGCCGCCTCACCGCCGAACAGCGCACAGGCCAGCGCCGCAGCCGGGGTAGTGTTGCCAATGCCCATTTCGCCAACCACCAGCAGGTCAGCGCTCGGATCCACCGCATCCCAGCCTGCCTGCAGGGCGGTCAGCAGGTCTTCTTGGGTCATCGCCGGGCCCTGGGTGAAATCGGCGGTCGGCCGGTCCAGCTCCAGCGCGTGCACATCCATGCGGGCGCCTGCCAGCCGGGCCAGCTGGTTGATCGCGGCCCCGCCGTGTTCGAAATTGATCACCATCTGTGCGGTGACCTCCGGCGGAAAGGCCGAAACGCCCTGGGCCGTCACCCCGTGATTTCCGGCAAAGACAATCACCTGCGGCGCGGAGATTTCGGGCCGGCCGCTGCCGCGCCAGCCGCCGTACCAGACGGCCAGATCCTCCAGCCGTCCCAGCGCGCCCGGCGGTTTGGTCAGCTGGCTGTTGCGCGCGGCAGCCCCCTGCAGCGCGGCCTGATCCTGGGCCGGCGCGTCGGCCAGTGCGGCGCGGAAATCATCAAGAGAGGAAAGCTGTGGCAGCATGTGAAAGCCTCGTTGCATCTGAGCGGGTGACGCGGATAAAGCGGTTGGCAATCTGTTTAACCGCTGGCGGCAGTGCCGCAAGCCCCGCAATAGGCCCGTAAATGCGAAAAAACGACATTCAGGCAAATGACGTGGCTTTGGCACTGGTGCTGCTGACCCGGCTGCCGCTGCCGCATCTGCCCGCTGCGACTTTCCAGCGCCAGGCCAAGGCTGTCTGGGCGTTTCCGCTGGCGGGCCTCGCGGTCGCCCTGCCCGCGGCGCTGCTGGCCGCGCTGGCGCTTGCTGCGGGCCTGCCGCCTGCGGCGGCGGCGGGGCTGGCGCTGGCGGTTCAGGTGATGCTGACCGGCGCCATGCACGAAGACGGGCTGGCCGACACCGCCGACGGGCTGTGGGGCGGCTTCGACCGCGCGCGGCGCCTGGAGATCATGAAGGACAGCCGTATCGGGGCCTATGGGGTGATTGCGCTGATCCTGGGGTTCGGCCTGCGCTGGTCTGCTGTGGCCGCCTTGCTGCAGGTTGCAGCCCCCTGGCCCCTGGTGGCGCTGGCAATGATGAGCCGGGCGGTGATGCCTGCACTGATGGCGGCGCTGCCCAATGCGCGCACTGCAGGTCTTTCGCAGACTGTGGGCCGCCCCCGCGCCCTGCCTTGTCTTTTGGCGGCGTTTCTTGCAGTTTTGCTGTCACTGCCGCTGATTGGCGCAGCGGCCCTGGGCACCGCCCTGGCAATGGGCGTGGCTGCCTTGGGCCTCGGCGCGCTGGCCAAGGCCAAGATCGGCGGCCAGACCGGTGACATTCTGGGCGCGTCGCAGCAGGTTGCCGAGATTGCCGGGCTGCTTACGCTGCTGGCGCTGAGCTAGCCGCCCGTCCAAGACCGGTTATTCCAAACCGGGCGTCGGGATCTTCAGCTTGGCACCGCAATGCTTGCAATGCACCGCGTCGGCTTCATGGCGCAGCAGCCCGCATTCCCGGCAGGTGTAATGCACTTTTTGCGGCTGAAACAGCGTCTGCGCCAGACGCACGAACAGCGCCACGCCCACGGCCATTACAAACACCGAGAACAGCTTGCCCGCGGGTGTCGTCATCGTGATGTCGCCGAACCCGGTGGTGGTGAGCGCCGCCACCGTGAAGTAGAGCGCGTCGATATAGGGCGTTTCCGTGACGTGGTCGTCAAAGAAGAACACCAGCACGGCCGCGGCGGTCACAAAGATGAAAACCAGAAGGTTGATGGCCGCGATCACCGCGTCCTCGTGGCGGCGGAAGATCTTGCTGTCCCGGCGCAGATCGCTCAGCAAATGGTAGGAGTGAATGAGCCGCAGCCCCCGCAGGACCCGCAAGAAGGCCAGGTTGCCGGCCAGGAACGGCTCCAGCAGCAGCGACAGGATCACCACGATATCGGCAAGCGTGTAGATGCGCAGCAGCAGCTTGCGCGGGCTGGAGGCGATCCACAACCGGGCTGCAAGGTCCAGCAGGATGACAAGGCCAACGGCAATGCTGAATCCGATCAGGACCGGCCCGTGGTGCAGATGGGCTGTCGCCAGGAAAAAGGCAATCGTCAGCCCGTCGAACAGGATCAGACCATAGCGGAAGGCCACCGCCCCGCGGGCGCGTCCCAGGTACAACCCTTTTACCAAATCCCGGAATTCGTCCATCTGCGCCTCCCGGGCCAACTAAAAGGCAAAGCTTCGCCGCCCGCAACCGCCGGCCTGAATGCAAAGAAGCCGCACCCGGGGGCGCGGCTTCTGCTGATGAATACTATCCGCAGGGATCAGGCAGCGCGAGAGGTCAGAACCTCATCCACCTGCTTGGCGGCAGCAATCTCGTCGTTGCCGGAGACGGCGGCCACTTCGCGGGTCAGGCGCTCAAGCGCGGCTTCGTACAGCTGGCGCTCGGAGTAGCTCTGCTCGCGCTGATCATCGGTCCGGTGCAGATCGCGCACCACCTCGGCAATCGAGATCAGGTCGCCGGAGTTGATCTTCTGCTCATATTCCTGGGCGCGGCGCGACCACATCGCGCGCTTCACCTTGGCCTTGCCCTTAAGCGTCTTCATCGCCTGCTCGATCACATCGGGCGAGCTCAGCGAACGCATCCCCACTTCGGTCGCCTTATTGGTCGGCACCCGCAGGGTCATCTTGTCCTTTTCAAAGGTGATCACGAAAAGCTCCAGCGCAAAGCCGGCCACTTCCTGCTCCTCGATCGAGATGATCTGGCCAACGCCATGCGCCGGGTAGACCACGTAATCATTGGGGCGGAATTCGAGCTTCTTCGACTTGGTCATACAGGTTTTTCCTCACTCACAGCCGGGCGGCACCGGCATTAACGCGAAAAAGCACCCGGCTCCGGCCAGTTCATTTTGACCAGTCCCCGGGACATTTTTCTCCGCAGAAATACCGCCCGAAGTGCGCACCGCTTGAGGCGTGCGCCGGGGGCGGACTCCGATTGTTTATGTCTATTGTGGCTCGAGTATATCATAAAAAAGGGCCGCCCGAAAGGCAGCCCGCTGGCCAGGAGACGTAAAATCCAAATGCAATGCGGCGATTTTCCGCACAATTGCGGCATCGCCGCGCTAGGCAGGGAATCAGCCGCCTTCGCCGGGCGCCTCGGAGAAATACTTCTCCATCTTGCCTTCTTCGCCGTCGCGTTCTTCGGCGTCGGGCAGCGGGTCCTTCTTGGACACGATCACCGGCCACATTTCGGAGTATTTGCGGTTGAATTCAACCCACTTGTCCATGTCCGGCTCGGTGTCCGGACGGATCGCATCCGCCGGGCATTCCGGTTCGCAAACGCCGCAGTCGATGCATTCGTCGGGGTGAATCACCAGGGTGTTCTCGCCCTCGTAAAAGCAGTCCACCGGGCACACCTCGACACAGTCGGTGTATTTGCAGGCGATGCAGTTTTCCGTCACGACATAGGTCATAGTACCGAGTCCCGTTATCCGTTTGCGCCTAGCTAATCCAGACCGGCGAAGGCTTCAAGCCGTCAAAGGGTATCCTGCTTGCGAGTAAGATCAAGCGCCCTGCGGGCTTTTTTGTCCGGGCGGCCTTTTCCTTCGAACTTGGGATTGGCCGGAATTTTTTCCTGCTTCTCCGTCATGTCGAAATACAGCGCCTGCGCTTCCGGCGCCGGGCCGCGGCGCTCGCCGGTGCCCTCTACCCGCACCACGCGGATCACCTTGCCCTGGGAAAAGGTCAGAACGTCTCCGGGAGAGACGTTCTGAGCCGGTTTCAATGCCTTGGTGCCGTTGACGCGCACATGGCCCGCACTGACCTGTTTGGCGGCCAGGCTGCGGGTCTTGAAAAACCGCGCAAACCACAGCCACTTGTCGATGCGGATCTTGGGCGCGTCCCCGGTCATGGCCGGGTCAGTCGCCCTGTTTCAGCCCCATCAGCGCAGCGGCAAAGGGGTTGTCCGGGTCGATCTGCTTTTCCTTCTTGGCGGGACGCGAGGAATAGGTCTTGGCGCCCTTGTCCTGGCGCGGACCGCCCTTGCGGCCAGGCTTGCCGCGGCCGCCTTCGCCACCGGCTTTGCCGCCGCGCGGTTTGCCCTTGCCGCCCGGCTTGTCGTCGCCCTGCGCACGGCGGTTCTGCTGGCGCTGGCCGCCCTGGCGTCCGCCCCGGGTGCCGCCCCAGGTGAAGGTGTAGAAGACCTCCATTTCCGGCGCGTCCACGGCGGCATCGGCCGCTTCGCCAACCGGGGTTTCATCCGCAGCGGTCTCCGGGACCGGCGCCTCTGCCACCGGCTCGGCCGGTTCCTCGGCCACCGGAGCAACGCCTGCATCCTCAATCGCTTCGGTGCCTTCCGGCACATCTGCGGGGGCAGTTTCGCCATCTTCGACCGGCGCGGCAGCGGGCGTGTTCTCGACCTCAGCGGCGGCGTCCATCACCGGCTTGTCTTCGGACGGGGTGCCGGTTTCGGTGACAACGGCGTCGACCGGCTTGACCTTCAGGCGCTCGCCCTTTTCGGCTTTGTAGCCCAGGCCCTGCATAAGGTCGGCGAACTGGTCCAGCGTCATGCCGGTGATCGACAGCATGTCAGCCTTGGCTTCAAAACCGCCGCGGCTGTCTTCGCCGCGCAGCATGTCGGCCAGACGCTCCAGCATGTCGATGCGGATCATCCGCTCGCCTGCCGCACGGTAGCCGCACATGGTGTCATAGCCTTCGGGCGCGTCCTTGATCGACGGCACGGTGACCAGACCCGGGGGCGGCGCCTCCGGGAAGTCCTGCAGGCCATTGGCCAGCGACCACAGCACCAGGCGCAGACGGGTCGGCGCGGGCTTCAGCAGCAGCGGCATGAAGATGGTGAACTGGCCAAAGCGGATGCCATGCTTGCGCAGGGCGCCGCGGGCGTCCTGGTCCAGGTCCTTGACCTCTTGCGCAACGCCTGCACGCGGCAGCACGCCGAGGTTTTCGACCATCCGGAAGGCAAAACCGCGGGCCAGGCCGGACAGCTCTTCGTCCTTCTGCAGGTTCAGCAGCGGCTCGAACAGAGCGTTGATCTTGCGGGTGATGAAATGCAGCAGGCGGCGCTCAACCTTCTGGGCGACATCAGGCCCCGCCGCTTCGTCGACGAACACCTCGATCTGCGGGCTTAGCGCGTCTGCGCCAGCCACCAGCTTGCCCACCGCATCGCCGCCCCACATCAGGCCGCCCTGTTCGGTAAAATCGATCTCGGTATCAGGCGCGTTATAGAACCGGTCCGCACGCAGATGGAATTGCGGCGCCAAAGCCTGCAGCGAGGCCGCTTTCAAGGCTTTTGCCTCGGCACCCTGCGCACCTTTGTCCGGGCTGAACCGGAACCCTTCCAGACGGCCGACGAATTCGCCTTCGACCGTCACTTCACCCTTGTCATTCACTTCGGCCAAAAGGGCCTCCTTCTGTTTGAGCCGGCGCAGAAGCACGGATGTGCGCCGGTCCACAAATCGCTGAGTCAAGCGCTCGTGCAGCGCGTCTGACAATCTGTCTTCTACAGCGCGCGTCTCCCCGCGCCAATGGCTTTCGTCACGCAGCCAGCCATTCCGCTGCGCGACATATGTCCACGTCCGGATAAAGGCCAGACGCTTGGACAGGGTATCTATGTTGCCGTCGGTCCGGTCAATCCGCTTGATCTGGCGGGCCATCCAGTCGTCCGGCACCACGCCGCCGCCGTGAAGGTGCTCGAATATAACGCCCAGAAGCGACGAATGTTCCGCATGGCTGATGCCGCGGAAGTCCGGAATCCGGCACACGTCCCACAGCAGTTTCACCGATTGCGCATTGGTGGTGCGGGCGATGATGGAGGATTCGCGCGACAGCATTTTCAGCGCGCCCAGGTCGTCGGCCTCACGCGCCTTGGTCAGGTGCTCGTTCGAGGGGCTTGATTCGAGCGAGTTGATCAGCGCCTCAACCGTGCCGAACTGCAAGTCCGCTGAGCGCCAGTTGAGCTTTTTCAGCGGCGTGAACTGGTGGTTCATGATGGCCGAGGCGGTGCCCTCGTCCAGCGGCCGGGCATCACCGGTGACGCCGAACGTGCCGTGGCTCATCCCCCGGCCTGCGCGGCCTGCGATCTGCGCCAGCTCATTGGGGGCCAGCGGGCGCATCCGGCGGCCGTCGAACTTGGTGGTGGAGGAAAACGCCACATGATCGATGTCAAGGTTCAGCCCCATGCCGATGGCATCGGTGGCGACCAGATAGTCGACCTCGCCATTCTGATACAGCGCCACCTGGGCGTTGCGCGTGCGCGGGGACAGCGCCCCCATCACCACCGCTGCGCCACCCTTCTGGCGGCGGATCAGCTCGGCAATTGCATAGACGTTATCAACAGAAAACCCGACAATCGCGGTGCGCTGCGGCATCCGGCTTATCTTTTTCGAACCTGCATAGACCAGATCGGACATCCGCTCGCGGCGGTGGAATTCGACACCCGGCACCAGTGCCGAAATCGGCCCGCGCATGGTGTCAGCCCCCAGGAACAGCGTCTCCAGCGTGCCGCGGGCCCGCAGCAGCCGGTCGGTGAAGACATGGCCGCGCTCCGGGTCGGCGCACAGCTGGATCTCGTCGATCGCCAGGAAGTCGCAGCCCATGCCCTCGGGCATCGCCTCCACGGTGCAGATCCAGTACTGCGCCCGCGGCGGCACAATGCGTTCCTCGCCGGTGACCAGCGCCACGACGGAGGGCCCGCGGGCGGCAACCACCTTGTCATAGACCTCCCGCGCCAGCAGGCGCAGCGGGAACCCCATCACACCGGTGCGGTAGCCCAGCATGCGTTCGATGGCGTAATGGGTTTTGCCGGTATTGGTCGGGCCCAGAACGGCCACGATCCGCGATGCGCTTGCCATTGCTTCAGCCCCCGCCCCCGAAAGGGCTTAGAGTTCCCTGCCCTCGACCGAGGGCTTCAGACGTTCGAGGGCGCTGCTTACTTCCTCGTGGTGCGGATGTATAGCCTTGGCGCGCAGGTAGGCCTGATAGGCGCGCTCAGGCTCACGGAACTGTTCGAACAGCGCGCCCAGCGCGTAGATGGCGTTGTAATCCCGGGGATTCAAGGCCAGCGCGCGCTCTAGGTCGGCAACTGACGGGCCGTAAAGCCCCATCGCGAAATAGACCCGCGCGCGCTCATACCAGCCCCGGGCGAATTCCGGCGCATGATCTGTCAGCGCCGTCAAATGCTCCGCCGCCTGCTGCAAATCCCCGCGCTCCATCGCGTCGGTGCCGCGCCGCAAGAGCAGGTCCATCGACGGCGAGCCGCTCCTCGCCCACAGCGCCTGAAGCTCGCGGTCAATCGCCGCAGCTTCCGTTGCTTCGGCCAAGGCCAGGTCTTGCAGCAGCACATCGGCAGACAGGCCCTGGGCCATAGCCTGCCCGGGCAGGAAAAAGGTGACTGCGGCCGCCGTTGCCGCCACGATAGCTTTGAGCTTTGGGAAATTTGCCAGCATGATGCCCCCAGTGTAATCCCGCGCGCCGCATTTTCCAGTATTGGATGCACATGCTTCACAGGTTTGTGCTATAAGCGCGCAAAACAGATTGAGGACCGATATGAGCGTTACCCTTGAACAGGCGGCAGAGGCCCTGAACGGCAAACTGGACGCAGGCGAATTCGATTCCACTGCGAAATTCCAGATCGAAGGCCTGGGCGCCATCATGCTGGACGGCGCCGGCGCCCGTGTCGGCGACGAAGAGGCGGATGTGACCATGACCGCGGACGCCGATACCTTCCAGTCGATCCTGGACGGCGAGCTGAACCCGACCGCTGCCTTCATGTCCGGCAAGCTGACCATCGACGGCGACATGGGTGCCGCGATGAAGCTGGCTTCGGCACTGGCCTGATGGACGGCGCCCCGGTGGAGCTGCAGCCTGCACCCCTGTTCGCGGAGATCGCGCAGGGGCCTGCAAATGGCGCGGCCCATTGGGTGCAGACCACTGACGGCCTGCGCATCCGCGCAGGCCATTGGCGTCCTGAGGGGGCGGGCAAGGGCACGGTCCTGCTGTTCCCCGGGCGCACCGAATATGTTGAGAAATACGGGCTGGCCGCGGCAGAGTTTGCCGCCCGCGGCTTTGCCACCCTGACGGTGGACTGGCGCGGCCAGGGGCTGGCCGGGCGGATGCTGGCCGAACGCAGGCTGGGCCACGTGGGCCATTTCACCGATTTCCAGAAAGACGTGAAGGCGCTGGCGGCGCTGGCGGAACAGCTGGAGCTGCCCAAGCCCTGGTTTCTGGTGGGTCATTCCATGGGCGGCGCCATCGGCCTGCGGGCGCTGATCGAAGGGCTGGACGTGAATGCCTGCTGCTTCACCGGCCCGATGTGGGGCATCCAGATCCCGCCGCTGATGCGCCCGCTGGTGCGCGTCCTCAGCGGCATCGCGCCCTATCTGCGCCTGCACGAGCGGCTGCTGCCGACCACCGCGCTGGAGCAATATGTCCAGATCACCCCGTTTGAAGGCAACACGCTGACCACCGATCCGGAGATGTACCGGATGATGCATGCCCAGCTGGCGGCGCAGCCGGACCTTGCGCTTGGCGGTCCCACCATCCAATGGCTGCGCGTCAGCCTGGAAGAATGCGCCTGGCTGGCGCAGCAGCCCTCTCCTGCCCTTCCCTGCATCACCTTCCTGGGCACCGAAGAGCAGATCGTCAACTGCGAGGCGATCCACGACCGCATGGACCGCTGGCCCGGCGGCGAGCTGGACCTGATCAAGGGCGGCCAGCACGAGGTGATGATGGAAACCCCGGACATCCGCGCCCATGTGTTTTCCCGCATGTGCCGTCTGTTTGAGCAGCACGGCGGCTGACACCCCGCGGCATCCCGTTGCCCGTCCAGCGCGCGCCCCTTTTACCCGGCCGTTACCCGGCTCTGTCATTCTCCTGCGCTGATCCGCCCCCGGCTGCTTGTGATCCCGCAAGCCGCCGCTTAGATGTTGGGTCAAAGCATTTCTCATGACAGGAGCCCCCATGTTCCAGCTTCCCTTCCCCGTCCGCGACGCAAACGCCACCGCCGGTTCCGGCGGCCTCGGCAACTTGCCGGAGTGGGACCTCAGCGACCTTTACACCTCAGAGGACGCCCCCGAACTGGCCCGCGATCTGGACTGGCTGGAGCAGGAATGCGCTGCCTTTGCCGCCGATTACGAAGGCAAGCTGGCGGATCTCGATGCAGACGGGCTGCTGGAATGCGTGCAGCGCAACGAGAAGATCAACAACATCGCCGGCCGCATCATGTCCTTTGCGGGCCTGCGCTATTACCAGCTGACCACCGACGCGGACCGCGCGGCTTTCCTGTCGGACTGCCAGGAAAAGGTGACCATCGCCACCACCCCGCTGGTGTTCTTCACGCTGGAACTGAACCGCATCGAAGATGACGCGATGCAGGCGCATCTGGACGCCAATGCTGAGCTCGCCCGCTATGCCAGCGTGTTCCGCCGCATCCGCGCGATGAAGCCCTACCAGCTGTCCGATGAGCTGGAGAAATTCATGCATGACCTTGGCATCGTCGGCGACGCCTGGGAAAAGCTGTTTGACGAAACCGTCGCGGGCCTGACCTTTACCGTCGATGGCGAAGAACTGAACATCGAAGGCACCCTGAACCTGCTGACCGAGCAGGACCGCAGCAAGCGCGAGGCCGCGGCCCGCGAGCTGGCGCGCGTGTTTGGTGAAAACATCAAGACCTTTGCTCGCGTCCACAACACGCAAGCCAAGGAAAAGGAAATCATCGACCGCTGGCGCGGCATGCCCAGCCCACAGACCGGCCGCCACCTCTCCAACGATGTGGAGCCCGAAGTGGTCGAAGCGCTGCGCGAGGCGGTGGTTGCCGCCTACCCCAAGCTCAGCCACCGCTACTATGAGCTGAAGCGCAAATGGCTGGGGCTGGACGTGATGCAGGTCTGGGACCGCAACGCGCCGCTGCCGCTGGAGGACACCCGCACCATTGGCTGGGACGAGGCCGAAAAAACCGTCATGGAGGCCTACAACGCCTTTGATCCCCGCATGGGCGAGATCGCCGCGCCGTTCTTCTCCGACGGCTGGATCGACGCAGGCGTGAAACCCGGCAAGGCCCCCGGCGCCTTTGCCCATCCGACGGTCACCAACGTGCACCCCTATGTGATGCTCAACTACCTGGGCAAACCGCGCGACGTGATGACCCTGGCGCACGAACTCGGCCACGGCGTGCATCAGGTGCTGGCGGCGGATCAGGGCGAGATGCTGTCTTCCACCCCGCTGACGCTGGCGGAAACCGCGTCTGTCTTCGGTGAGATGCTGACCTTCCGCAAGATGCTGGACAAGGCTGAAACCAAAGAGCAGCGCAAGGTGCTGCTGGCGGGCAAGGTCGAGGACATGATCAACACGGTGGTGCGCCAGATCGCTTTCTATGACTTTGAATGCAAACTGCACGAAGCCCGCGCCGGGGGTGAGCTGACACCGGATGACATCAACGCCATCTGGATGTCGGTGCAGGCGGAATCGCTCGGCCCGGCATTTGATTACATGGAAGGCTATGAGACCTTCTGGGCCTACATCCCCCACTTCGTGCATTCGCCCTTCTACGTCTATGCCTATGCCTTCGGCGATGGCCTCGTGAACGCGCTCTACTCGGTCTACGCCGAGGGCGGCGAAGGGTTCGAGGACAAGTATTTCGAGATGCTCAAGGCGGGCGGCTCCAAGCACCACAAGGAGCTGCTGGCGCCCTTCGGTCTTGATGCCACTGACCCCAAGTTCTGGGACAAGGGCCTCAGCATGATTTCCGGCTTCATTGATGAGCTGGAGGCGATGGAGGACTGATGCGCCTCTCCCTGCGTGCGGTGGCCCGCAGCGAATTTGATCTGGTTTCCCGCATCCAGGTGGAACCGGATCAGGTGCGGTATTCCGGCACGGTGGCGCAGGCGTTTGAAGAGAATGAGGAAGGCGTGGATTTTCACGCCATCCTCGACAGCAGCCGCGCGGTGGGCTTCTTTAAGATCGACCGGCTGTATCACGAGACCTATGAGTTTGCCCAAGCGGATGAGCTGGGCCTGCGCGCCTTTATGATCCACAGCGATGATCAGGGCAAAGGTTATGCCACCGCAGCCGTGGCGGCACTGAAAGCCTACCTGCCCGCCTGCTACCCTGACCGCCGCGCTGTGGTGCTGACGGTCAACATGCAGAACCACGGCGCCGTCCGCTGCTACCTGAAGGGCGGTTTTGCCGATACCGGCGGCATCAACCCCCACGGTCTCGCCGGCCCGCAGCACATTCTGCGGATGGGCCTCGCGGCGGAGCGCTAGGTGGCCGGGAAGGATAATTTCAGGGACCGTTTCCGCCCCTTCTTTGCCTGGGTGCGCGCGCATGTGCCGCGCGGGCTGAGGCTGCTGCTGGGCATCCTGCTGATTGTTGGCGGGGTGTTCGGGTTTCTGCCGGTCCTCGGCTTCTGGATGATCCCGCTTGGCGTGCTGGTCGCCGCCATGGACATCAAGCTGATCCGCCGGTGGCTGCGGCGCAGACGGCGGTAAGAGCGCGACCAATCGCAGGCAGCGCTTATTTCAGCTGGCTGTCCTTGGAGCCGCGCCGGTTGATGCCGCTGCGCGACTGATGCGCGCCGTCGCGTTCCTGCTGGCAGTCGATGCACAGCTTCACGCCCGGGATGGCCGCGCGGCGCTTCTCGGGGATCGGCTCCTCGCACTCGGCGCAATGGGTCAGGCTTTCGCCCACCGGGCGTTTCTGCGCCTTCAACCGTGCCAGCTCATCATTGATCGAGGCTTCGATCTGCTCATTCACCGCACCATCCTGTGCCCAGCCGCCTGCCATGGCTCCTCCTCCTGTGCCAGAGGATGTGAATGTAGGGCCGGACAGCCGCCCTGACCAGTGCCCTGCGGCGGCAATATCCGAGCAAATCTGTCAACTATATGATTTTATTACATTTTCCATTGACGACCCGCTTATTCCCCGATACACAGAATGCAGAAATTGCAAGCAAGCCAGACTCACCAGGCCGCAAGCAGCCAGCGCACCAGCCATCCTCCGGGACAGCCAGACCGCCAGCGACGCCCGCCACCAGAGTGATTTCAGCCAGCCACGCGCCAGCCCCTCAGCCAGCAATTCCGCCAGCCCTCCCCATCCAGCTTGAGCGCACCCAGCCCCGCAGCAGCCAGCCACGCGCCAGACAGGTTATCCTGCCAGCATCCGCCAGCCTTTCAGGTCAGCCAGACTGACCCAATGTTTCGCGCGCGAAACATTGGGGAAACACTCCTGCCGTAAAGCCAGCACAACGGCCAGCAGCCCGGCGCACGAAAAAAGGCGGTGCCGCGGCACCGCCTTTGACTATTTTCCGCGGGAAACTGCGGTCAGACGCTGGACAGCATGCCCTTTTCGCTCGCCAGTTCACGCATTTTCTTCTGCAGCTTTTCGAACGCCCGCACTTCGATCTGGCGGATGCGTTCACGGCTGACATTATACTGCGAGCTCAGATCCTCGAGCGTCACCGCCTGATCCATCAGGCGGCGCTGGGTCAGGATGTCCTTCTCGCGGTCGTTCAGCACATCCAGCGCCTCGGCCAGCAGCTCGCGCCGCGCCTCCAACTCATCGCGGGCCTCGTAATCGCTGGCCTGGTCGGCGTCCTCATCCTCCAGCCAGTCCTGCCACTGCATGGTGCCCTCGCCCTCGGAGCCGACAGTAGCGTTGAGCGAGGCGTCGCCGCCGGACATGCGGCGGTTCATCGAGATCACCTCGTCCTCGGTCACGCCGAGGTCGGTGGCAATCCGCTTGACGTTCTCGGGGCGCAGGTCGCCGTCTTCCAGCGCGCCGATGCGGGCCTTGGCTTTGCGCAGGTTGAAGAACAGTTTCTTTTGCGCCGAAGTGGTGCCCAGCTTCACCAGCGACCAGGACCGCAGAATGTATTCCTGGATCGAGGCGCGGATCCACCACATGGCATAGGTCGCCAGGCGGAAGCCCTTTTCGGGGTCAAAGCGTTTCACAGCCTGCATCAGGCCGACGTTCGCCTCGGAGATCACTTCGGCCTGCGGCAAGCCATAGCCGCGGTAGCCCATGGCGATCTTGGCCGCGAGCCGCAGATGGGATGTTACCATCTTATGGGCCGAGGCCGCATCCTGTTCCTCCACCCAGCGCTTGGCCAGCATATATTCCTCTTCCGGCTCCAGCAGTGGAAACTTGCGGATTTCCTGGAGATACCGGTTTAGGCCGCCTTCGGGCGTCGGGGCAGGCAGGTTTGCATAATTCGCCATCTAAAGTGTCCCTCCCAAAATGTATAAGGACTTAACATTAGCGCATATGTGTTAGCGCTAAGCCCTTTTCAAGGACCGCTTGTGGAATTCTTCTATGTTAGCGCCGCCGCTGCCGTCTGTGAATTGCATCACAGGGCTGAACACACATATTTGCTGGTAGTTTACTGGCGCAAAGCAGCCAGCAAATCCGCCATATCCTGCGGCAGCGGCGCATCAAATCTGAGTGACTCGCCGGTAACCGGATGGGCAAACCCCAAAACCGCGGCATGCAGTGCCTGGCGCGGAAACGCCTGAACCGCGGCCTGCGCCGCCTCGCTCAAGGCCTTGGCGGGCAGTTTGCGGCGGCCGCCATAGGTGGGATCGCCCACCAGCCCGTGCCCGGCATGGGCCATATGCACCCGGATCTGGTGGGTGCGGCCGGTTTCCAGCCAGCATTCAATAAGCGCCGCGCAAGGCGGGGTGCCGAAGCTTTCGCAGATGCGCGCGCGGGTCACCGCGTGGCGGCCGCCCTGGAACAGCACTGCCTGCCTCTGACGGTCGGTCTTGTGCCGGGCCAGCTGGGTGGTGAGCTTAAGGATATTTCCGGGCTCAAAGCTCGCCCCCTTGACGCCGCGCAGGCGCGGGTCGTTGCCGTCCGGAACCCCGTAGCAGACCGCCTGATAGTAACGCTCCACCGTGTGCTTTTCGAACTGCGCAGCCAGCCCCTGATGCGCGGCATCGGATTTGGCAACCACCAGCAGACCGCTGGTCTCCTTGTCGATGCGGTGCACGATGCCCGGGCGCTTGACACCGCCGACGCCCGACAGGTTGCCGCCAAAGTGATGCAGCAGCGCGTTGACCAGCGTGCCCGAAGGCGAACCCGGCGCCGGATGCACCACCATGCCCGCAGGTTTGTTGATCACGATCAGGTCGTCGTCTTCAAAGACGATCTCCAGCGGGATGTCCTCGGGGCCGATGTGGCTGTCTTCGGCCTCCTCCACCTCGATCGCAATCAATGCACCGGCCTCAACCTTGGCCTTGGCGTCCTGAACCACGGCGCCGTCGACCGTCAGCGCGCCCTCCTCGATCAGCCGGGCCAGACGGGTGCGCGACAAAGACGCCTCCTCTGGCACATCGCGCGAAACCGCTTTATCAAGCCGCTTAGGCGGGTTTTCCGCGATGACAAACTCAATCCGGCGGCTGCCCATGACTGATCCTTCCGAGACCGAAATCCAAACGGAGCCGCCGCAGATCCGGTTCCTGCGTAGGCTTGTGACCACGCTGACCGTGGTGATGATTGGCGGGCTTGTAGTGATAATCTCGCTGCTTGTCATCCGCCTGCAGGCAAGTGATGTGCCGCTGCCCGCGGAAATCGCCCTGCCCGCCGGGGCGGAGGCTGAGGCGGTGACGCTGGGCCGGGACTGGATCGCGGTGGTCAGCCAGGACAACCGCATCCTGATCTATGACCGGGAGACCGGTGAATTGCGCCAGCAAGTGCAGATCAAGGACTAAGCCGCCCGGCTCAGGACCGCAGCAGCACCTTGTTGGAATCGATTGCCGCGGCGATCTGGGCGTATTGGGTCTGCCGCTCCTGCGCGGTCTCCGCACTGCGCAACAGGACAGTGGCGGCTTCTTCCAGAATGCGGGTAGCCTCCTGATTGACCGCAGCCTGGACTGAGGCGCGCACCGGAGTGAGCGGCCGGGCAGTGCGTTCTGCCGGGTCAGTTGCGCTGGAGACGGTGACCCGGCGCCGGTCGGGATCGCGGTTCTGGCGGGCCAGCCGCTTGAGCCTGCCGGAGGTGTCCTCCAGCACGCTGCGCACCTCATCGTAGTCGGTGCCTTCGGGAATACCGCCCGCTGCAGCCTCAAGCCGTTCGGACAGGCAGTCGACCTGAAGGGCCGAATCGCCGGTGGCGCGGCAGAAGGCCTTGGCCGCCGCCAAGGTTGCCAGCAGCTCCGCCAGAAAGGCGGCCGAGCCGAACTCCCCGGCCGGCACCACGACCGTATAGACAAACGTCCCCGGGCTTTGTGCCAGGGCCGGCGCGGCAGTCAGGCCCAGGCAGGAAACCCCTGCGGTCAATGTCTTGGCGATTGATTTCAGCATCTCGTAACCCCTGCTGCAGCGCTGAGAGCACCCGCCGCCGCCCGCTCCGCGCAGCGGCATTGCGCGGCATCTTGCCGGAACAACGCGGCCCGGTATCTGCGATATTGCCCGGTGCTCAGCCGTTAACTAATCTGAATACGTTCCTAATCATAAGGTTGTTTATCCATGTATACCAGTATCTTGCAGGCGGCCACGCTGATAATTCCGCTCGCCTTCGCCGGTCAGGCGGCTTTTGCCCAAGCAGCGGGTCCGGCCCTGGATGAGGCCAAGCGCCGCCTGGCCTGCGGCGCCGGGGTGCCGGTTTCCGCCAGCTATCTTCCGGACGGTTCGCTGCAGGTGACGTGCCAGGCCACAGGCGCCGAAACCGTGGCCCAGAACAACACCAACGGGATGCCGCAGACCGGTCTGTCGGCTGGAGCCACCGCCGGGGTGGTCGCGGGCGCGCTGTTTCTGGTTGTGATTGCCGACGACGATGACGGCACCACCACAACAACGACAACAACCACCACAAGCACGGCCGATTGAGGCCGAGGCCGGCCGCTGGTTCAGGCAGCGGCCGGCCTGCTTTACGGCGCCGGGCGCCCCGGCATTGATGCCCTTACACGCCGCCGCACCGCCTGCCGTGTGCCGCCGTAAATGTCAGCAGCAACAGCGCAAAACCGAAGGACCGCCCGGCAACTGTGCTCGAAGCGTTCTGACTGGCAATTTCTTTTAAGAGAGATGGTACCGCCTCCCCGGCTTGAACGGGGGACCTCTGGATCCACAATCCAGCGCTCTAACCAACTGAGCTAAGGCGGCACTGAGGGGGCATTTATAGCACGTCCCAGAGGCACGCAAGAGGTTTTTTCACGTTTCCGCCGCAGAAAACAGCGGCTGCTGAAATTCTGATGCAGCGCCTTGTGCGGCCTGCCGCAGCCGCCCGGGAGTTATCCACAACCGGTTGCAATTACACCCGAATCCGGCGCAGCCTACCCTGCTTCGGCTAAGCGCCTGAAGAGTCAAATGACAGGCGCCAGGTCTGTTCCACAAGGTCCTGGCCGTAACTGCGCACCGGACGGCTGCCGGTCAGCTGCCAGCCAAAGGCCTGGTACAGGGCGCAGGCCGTGCGGTGGCTTTCATGGGTTGTCAGCATCATGCCCCGGTACCCTGCGGCGCGGGCAAATCCCATGCACTCACGCAACAGCCGCTTGCCCAGCCCCTTGCCGCGCGCCTCGGGCGTCAGCAGGAACAGCCGCAACTGCGCGGTCTGGTCGTCCTTCTTCATGCAGAACACCGTGCCCAGCCGCTCGCCGCGGCTTTCCGCCATCCAGCCCCGTTCGCAGCCCGGATCATGGCCCGCGCAAAAACTGTGCAGGATGTCGGCGACCAGCGGTCCGAAGGTCTCGTCAAACCCGGCCTCGCGGGCATAGAGATCCTGGTGGCGGGCCACCAGCCATTGCATGTCGGTCGGGGCGAATCGGCGCAAGGTCACATCCGTCATACCCCCAGTGTAGCGCAAACGCGGCTTGCCTTTCAGCGTGCGGCGGGCTAGCACCGGCTGCATTCCGCTGACCGGCTAGGGAGTGCAAGATGAGTATCAACACCGAACGCGACGTCGAGGCAAACCTGCAAATCGGCCCGACCGATCAGGGCATGGTGCGGATCTTCATTGAAGCCGGCGGCACCGAAATCCCGATGGACTTCGATCCGGAAGAGGCTGACGAGATCGCCGACGAAATCCGCGCAGCAGCCCAGGCAGCGCGCAGCATCACCTGATCCAGGCCGCCAGAACCGCCGCGCCTGTTTTCAGGCCGGTGTTCAGTCCTGGAGCCTGTTCACTCAAACCGGACGATTGCTCCGGGCTGTCTCCGGCCCGGACTTTGCGACCGGTGCAGCTGACAATCGTGACGTGGCGCGCGATCCCCGCACGCAGACTGCCGTTGCCTGACGGAGCGGGTCCGCAACCGCCGGCAGGGCGCCGAAGGCGCGCTGCCGGGCCCAAGGCTGCCAAGGGGGCCCGGCGCAGCCGGGGCACCTGCGGGCGCGGGAGCCCCCGCCCCTCCGCCCTCACATATCCGGCGTTTCCTTCCCTGCTCCACCGAGCAGCAGACCGTCCTTGCCCGGGACCGGATCGCGCAGGAATTGCAGGCGGCGTGCGGCGTCCATGGCGAACTTTTGCACCAGCTTCTTGCGCCGGGCGGGCGGCAGCTTATCCTCCGGCGCCATGCGGATGATTTCCGCGTCATAGGGATCAGCGATGATCAGCCCCGTGCCGCCCGGCAGCAGTTCGGCGGGAAAATCCATATCCACCGCCCAGAAATAGCGGTCGCACCATTCCAGATAGCCTTCCCATTTGCTGTCAGCCTGGAAATCAGCGCGGCTGGATTTGCATTCGATGACCCAAAGCTCCCCCTTCGGCCCCAGCGCCATCACGTCCACCCGCAAACCGCGGGCGGGCACGAATTCCTCCAGCGGCGCGTATCCGAGCGAGCGCAGATAGCGCGACACCCCGCGGGCCAGTTTTTGTCCAGGCTGCAAATCTTCCATCATGGGCGCGAATGTGAACAATTGGTGAACAAATTGCAATCCCGCGGTTTTGCCCGGAAATGACGAAGCCGGGCCTTGCGCCCCCTTGTAACGAAGGACCGGGCAGCTTACTTACGGCCTTGGCGGGTTCTGCCCTTCTCGTGACAGGCAGCATTCCGGTGGCCTTAAGCAATTCCGAGGGAGCTGGCTCTGTCCGGATCCTGGTCCGTTTACCTGGCGCCCACCTGTATATACAGGTCCTCGGGAATCAAAGCCGCACGGTTGACTGGTGGTCCCGCCGCTTCTCCCCCCTTTACGCAAAAGAAATCCGCGCCCTCCGTCAGGAAAGCGCGGTTCGGATGTCCGTATGTCTGCGGGTCAGCGGCGGGCGCGCAGCTGGCGCTGTACCTGAGACGGCTTTTCAGCGGGCACTTTGACCGGCTGAAAGTCATTCACCACAGGCGTGCCGCGGCGGGGGCCGCCGTCTTTCTCAGCCATCGCCATCACCGCCCAGGCGAACTGCACCCCGGCAAAGACGATGCCATGCATGAACCAGAGCAGGAACACCGCCAGCAGCCCCGCATCCGAAGCGGTGACCAGCGACCAGAGGTTCATCACATTGAACCACAACAGAACCGCGACAAAGGCAGCGGCGATTCCAAAGCCGATCACAACATTGCGGATATACATCTTAACCAGTTCAGGCATCTGAGTCCTCCAGAATTGCAAATTGAGGTTATCAGCCTTTGCAGCGCCGTCCAGCGGTTCCGGAGGGGATGAGCGGAATTTGTCGCACCCTTTGCGAACCGGTTGCCCCTGACGCAAAAAAGCGCGCCCTGCGGCGCGCCTTTTCAACTTCGAAACCCTTACCGGACAGCCTCAGAACGCTTCCGGCTTGGCTTCACGCGCCATGTGGTCGAGCACGGCATTGACGAACTTCGGCTCCTTGCCTTCGGGAAAGAAGGCGCGGGCGATGTCGACGAACTCGTTGATCACCACCTTGGGCGGGGTGTCGGACTGGGTCAGCTCAGCCCCCGCCGCGCGGAACAGCGCCCGCAGGGTCGGGTCGATCCGGGCAATCGGCCATTTCGCCACCAGGGCGCGGTCGGTCATCTGGTCGATCCGGGCCTGATGGTTCACGGCCTCGCGCACCAGCTTGCGGAAGACCTTGGTGTCGCCTTCCGCCATTTCGTCACCTTCGTAGACAGCGCCGAACCGGTGGTCCTCGAACTCGACGATCACCTGGTCAAAGGTCTGGCTGCTCTGCTCCATCTGGAACAGCGCCTGCAGCGCATAAAGCCGCGCTGCCGATCTCATTTGATTCTTGCCATTGCCCTTGGGGCGGCTGTCCTGGGTGCTCATGCGCTGGTGGATCCGTTGTCTGTACCGGCAATCTGATACGCCCCTGCGGGCGCCTTGAAGCCGATGCCTTTGGTCTGGGCGCCCCACTTACGCGTGAGAGCGATCAGATGCAAGGCCGCAGCTGCCGCGCCGCCGCCTTTGTTCTGATCGGCAGTATCTGCGCGCACTTCCGCTTGCTTGCGGTTTTCCACGGTCAGGATGCCGTTGCCGATGCACAAGCCCTGCAGGCCCATCAGCTGAATCGCGCGGGAGCTGTCGTTGCAGACGGTGTCATAGTGGGTGGTCTCGCCGCGGATCACGCAGCCCAATGCCACGTAGCCGTCGAAGTTGGACGTGCGGTCGGCAATCGCTATCGCGGTCGGCACTTCCAGCGCGCCGGGCACTTCGACAACCTCGAATGTGCCGCCTGCGGCCTCGATCTCGGCGGCGGCGCCTGCGACCAGATTGTCGGCAATATCCTTATAGTAGGGCGCGACAACGATCAGCAGCTTCACCGGCTTGTCGAACTCGGCCCGCGGCAGGGTGTAATGGGTTTCATGTCCGGCCATATCAGGAGTCCTTCAGAATGGGGCGGCTGCCGGTGATGGACAGGCCATAGGCGTCCAGCCCGACGTATTTGGTCGAGGGCGAGTCGGTCAGCAGGACCAGCTCATGCAGGCCCAGGCCCGACAGGATCTGGGCACCGATGCCGGTCTGCTTGATGGTCACGGTGCGCGGGCCTTCGTCCTCATTGGCATAAAGCGCATTGCGCGGCTGGCGGAACAGGGTCACCACACCGCGGCCCTCTTCGGCAATGATCTCCATCGCGCGCGGCAGCTGGCGGGCTGACTTGGGGCCGAGACCCAGGATATCTGTCGCCTCATGCAGTGCGTGGGTCCGCACCAGTACCGGCTCTGGCGTGGTAATGTCGCCCTTGATCATCACCACATGCTCAATACCGTGGGTCTGATCGGTAAACAGCCGCATTTCCCACTCGCCGCCGATTTCCGAAGTCACGGTCTCGCGCGAGGTTTCCACCACCAGGTTGTCGTTGCGGGCGCGGTAGGTGATCAGGTCGGAAATGGTGCCGATCTTCAGCCCGTGCTTTTGCGCGTATTCGACCAGATCGGGCAGCCGCGCCATGGTGCCGTCTTCCTTCATGATCTCGCAGATCACCGACGACGGGTAATGGCCCGCCAGACGCGCCACATCGCAGCCGGCCTCCGTGTGGCCTGCACGGACCAGCACTCCGCCCCGGCGCGCGCGCAGCGGGAAGACATGGCCGGGGGTGGCGATGTCGGCGGCGGTCTTCTCCGGATCGATGGCGGTGGCCACGGTCAGCGCGCGGTCGGCGGCGGAAATGCCGGTGGAGACGCCCTCGCGGGCCTCGATCGACACGGTAAAGGCGGTTTCGTGGCGCGAGGAGTTGTGCAGCGCCATCATCGGCAGGCCCAGCTCCTCGATCCGCTCCGCGGGCATCGTCAGGCAGATCAGCCCGCGGCCGTGGGTGGCCATGAAGTTGATCGCGGCGGCATCGGCGTGCTGCGCCGGGATCACCAGGTCGCCTTCGTTCTCGCGGTCCTCGTGGTCGACAAGGATGAACATGCGGCCCTGGCGGGCCTCTTCGATGATCTCTTCAATCGGGCTGATTGCATCGCGCAGTTGCGCCTCAACCGGCCCCGGTGTTTCAAAGCTCATATGGCAGCCTTTCGATGTGCGTGGGCAGCACGCCTGGCACTGCGGGTTCTTTCCCAGCCAGATAGCCCAGGCCGGCAGCAAATGCCAGTCCCGCAAACGGCAACAAGGGGTCTGGACGCGCCCTGTGCATCTGTGCACAAGTTGCTTTGGATCCAATCTCAGAGTCAAGCATCAATGGGTTGGGAGGACCAGACATGCGCGCATCCCGCATACTGCAGGCGGTCGAGGCTCATGCCGAGGGCGAGCCGGGCCGGGTGATCACCGGCGGCATGCCCCTGCTGCGGGGCAATTCGGTGTTCGAGAAGATGCAGGACATGGCCGCCAACCATGACGACATCCGCCTCACGATGCTGCGCGAGCCGCGCGGCAATCCCGGCCTGTGCGGCAATGCCATCGTGCCGCCCTGCCACCCGGAGGCCGATGCGGGTTTCATCATCTTCGAGCAGACAGAGTACCCGCCGATGTCCGGCTCCAACACGATCTGCGTGGTGACGGTGCTGCTGGAGACCGGCATCGTGCCAATGACAGAGCCGGTGACGGAGCTGGTGCTGGAGGCCCCTGCCGGGCTGATCCGGGTGCGGGCTGACTGCCGGGACGGCAAGGTCACACGGGTGGCATTCAGGAACGTGCCCGCCTTCGCCGTGCATCTGGATGCGCAGGTGGAGGTGGCGGGGCTCGGCACTGTCAGTGTGGATGTGGCCTGGGGCGGCATGTTCTTTGTGCTGGCCGGGGCCGAACGCCTGGGTGTCGCGCTGGACGCGGACAACGGCGCGGAGATTGTGCGGGTTTCGGAAGCCATCCGCCACGCCGCCGCGGAGCAGCTGCCCGTGGTGCATCCCGAAAACCCTGAGATCACCGGTCCGACGATCACCAACCTATGGGGGCTGCCGGTGGCGGAGGGCACCCACGGGCGCGGGGCAATTACCATTTCCACCGGCCCCTTCAACCCGGAGCGCCCGCAGGATGCCAGCGGTATCCTCGACCGCTCGCCCTGCGGCACCGGCACCTGCGCCAAGATGGCGGTGCTGCATGCGCGCGGGCTGCTGGGCATCGGGCAGGACTATGCGAACGCCGGGCCGCTTGGCACCACCTTCACCGGGCGGATTGTCGAGGAGACGCAGGTGGGGCCGTACAAGGCCATTGTCCCGACACTGTCCGGTCAGGGCTGGATTTATGGCCTCTCCAGCTACACGCT